>NZ_JAAGPQ010000079.1:0-38707 GCF_017104985.1 Paraburkholderia sp. Ac-20342
CCGGCCGGCACGCTCGGCATTTTCGGGCGCTCGGCGCGCGGCAGCGGTTCGATCTCGCGCGCGATCTGCTCGCCCGCGGCGGCGGTGGCGACGCGCAGGTCGTAGGCGATTTGCAGATTGAGCCAGAATGGCGCGCTGGCGCCGAAGTAGCGCTCGAGCCGCAGCGCAGTATCGGCGGAGATCGCGCGGCGGCCGCGCACGACGTCGTTGACGCGCGGCGCCGGCACTCGCAGCGCGAGCGCGAGCGCGTTGACGGACATGCCGAGCGGCTCGAGAAACTCGCTGCGTAGAATCTCGCCGGGATGGATCTCGGCAATGACCTCGCCCGTATCGACGTCCGAGAAATCGATGCTGTTGAGCGCGGAGCGTTTGATGACCATGTCGGTCTCCCAATAGTCAGTGATAGTCGACGATCTCGACATTCAGCGCGTCTTCGCCCACGAAATGAAAGCAAATGCGCCATTGCGCATTGATGCGAATGCTCCATTGCCCGCTGCGCAGGCCCTGCAAGGCTTCGAGCCGGTTGCCGGGCGGCGCGTGCAAATTCGCGATGGAGCTTGCGGCGTCGATCATCAGCAGCTTGCGATAGGCGAGCGCCTGGATGTGATGCGGCAGCGAATGCACGAACTTGCCCTGGAAGATTCTCGCGGTGGCCTTGTCGGCGAATGTCAGTATCATGGATGATATAACGAGTCACGTTAAATGTAAATAATTAAACCGAGGCGTATACTTTCTCCTTGCGAACGAGGCATGAACAGTCGGCCAGATGGCTAATGTCGCCACCGCCAGACGAAAAAAAGCCGGCAACGCGTGCCGGCTTTTCGGTGCGGTGTGAAACTCAGCGAGGCATTACGCCAGCGCCTTCTCGACGATCTCGCGCACGTCGCGCGATTTCACCTGCGCGGCCACTTTTTCGAGCGCCGCGCGCATGCTGTCGCGCAGCGCCGGCGTGAAGCGGCGCCACAGTTCGAGCGAGCGCGCGAGGCGCGCGGCCACCTGCGGATTGAGCGCGTCGAGCGCGATCACCTGGTCGGCCCAGAACGCGTAGCCCGAGCCGTCTTCGGCGTGGAACTGCGCGGGGTTCGCCGCGCAGAAGCTGAAGATCAGCGAGCGCGCGCGGTTCGGGTTCTTCAGCGTGAAGGCCGGGTGCGTCATCAGCTTGCGCACCGTGTCGATAACCGGGTGCTGCGCGCTGCCGCGCTGCGTCGCCTGCAACGCGAACCACTTGTCGATGACGAGCGGCTCCTTCTCGAAGCGCCGGTAGAAGTCGTCGAGCGCGTGCTGCGCCTCGGCGCTGCCGCCTTGCGGCGCGCCCGCGTTGAGCAGCGCGGAGAGCGCTGCCGCGCGGTCGGTCATGTTGTTCGCGGTGTCGTATTGCGCGGACGCGAGGCGCACGGCTTGCGCCGGATCGTCGAGTTCCGCGAGATACGAGAGCGCGAGATTCTTCAACGCGCGATGACCGGCCGCCTCGGGCGTCGCTTCATAGTCGCCCGGCGTGCGATGCTGCTCGTACACCTTCAGCCAGTCGTCGCGCAGCGCGTTGGCGAGGCGCTTGCGCACGAACTGCCGCGCCGCATGAACCGCGGCCGGGTTCGACTCGGCCATCTGCTCGGCCAGATACGCTTCGGACGGCAGCATCAGCGCGAGTTCGCGGAACGCCGGCGATAGCGTCTCGTCGGTCAGCACGCGCGCGAACGCGGCAACCACCGAGTCGTCGAGTTGCAGCGCCGCGCCCGTGGCCGCGCGTGCGGCGAGCGCGAGCAACTCGCGCGTGGCGAGCCGCTGGCCGGCTTCCCAGCGGTTGAACGGATCGCTGTCGTGCGCGAGCAGGAACGCGAGCTGTTCGGCCGTGTAGTCGTATTCGACGATGACCGGCGCCGAGAAATTGCGCAGCAGCGACGGCAGCGGTTCCTGCGCGACGTCGACGAACGTGAAGGTCTGCTCGGTCTGCGTGAATTCGAGTACGCGCGTGGTCGATGCCGCCGCCTGCGCCTCGCCGTCGAGCCGCAGCGGCAGATCATGGCCGTCCGCGCCGATCAGGCCGAGCGCGAACGGAATCAGCAGCGGTCCCTTCTGCGTTTCGCGCGCGGCCGGCGCGGCGTCGCCGTAACCTTGCCTGAGCGTCACGCTGTAGCGCTGCTGCGCGGCGTCGTAGCGGGTGCGCGCCGATACGCGCGGCGTGCCGGCCTGGCTATACCAGCGCTCGAACTGCGCGAGGTCGCGGCCGTTCGCGTCGGCGAGCGCGTGGCGGAAGTCGTCGCAGGTCACGGCCTGGCCGTCGTGGCGCGCGAAGTACAGGTCCATGCCCTTGCGGAAACCGTCGCGGCCGAACAGCGTCTGATACATCCGCACGACTTCCGAGCCTTTCTCGTAGACGGTCATCGTGTAGAAGTTGTTGATCTCGACGTAGCTCTCCGGGCGCACCGGATGCGCCATCGGGCCCGCGTCCTCGGCGAACTGCATCTGGCGCAGCACGCGCACGTCCTCGATGCGCTTGGTCGCGCGCGCGGCTTCGTCGCTGCTGCCCGTCTGGCCGCCCGCCATGTCGGCCGAGAACTCCTGGTCGCGGAACACGGTGAGCCCTTCCTTCAGGCTCAGCTGGAACCAGTCGCGGCAGGTCACGCGGTTGCCGGTCCAGTTGTGGAAGTATTCGTGGCCGACCACCGCCTCGATGTTCGCGAAGTCGGTGTCGGTGGCGGTTTCGGGGTTCGCGAGCACGTACTTCGTGTTGAAGATGTTGAGCCCCTTGTTCTCCATCGCGCCCATGTTGAAGTCGCTGACCGCGACGATCATGAAGCGGTCCAGATCGAGTTCGAGCCCGAAGCGCGCCTCGTCCCATTGGATCGAGTGGATCAGCGAGTCCATCGCGTGACGGGTCTTGTCGAGATCGTGCGGTTCGACCCACACCTGCAGCAGCTTTTCCTTGCCCGAGCCGGTCTTGACGCGTTCTTCGAGCGCGACGAGCTTGCCCGCGACGAGCGCGAACAGGTAGCTCGGCTTTTTGAACGGGTCTTCCCAGCGCGCGAAATGGCGGCCGTCGGGCAACTCGCCTGCTTCGAGCAGATTGCCGTTCGACAGCAGCACCGGATAGTCGGCCTTGCTCGCGCGCAGTGTGACCGTGAAGCTCGCCATCACGTCGGGGCGATCGAGGAAGTAGGTGATGCGGCGAAAGCCCTCGGCCTCGCACTGCGTGAAGAAGTTGCCGCTCGAGACGTACAGGCCCGACAGCGTGGTGTTGTCCGCGGGATTGCAGATACTGGTCAGCGTCAGCTCGAAGCTGTCCGGCACGTCGTCGAGCACGAGGCCATGCTCGTGCGGATGCGCATGGGAAAACGGCTGGCCGTCGAGTTCGGCGCCGACGAATTCGAGCTGCTCGCCCATCAGTTCGAGATGCGCGGCACGCGCCGCGTCCGGGTTGCGGCGCACGCGCATCGTATTCCTCACGACCGTGCGTTCGGGGACCAGATCGAATTCGAGCGCGACGGTGTCGATCAGGAAGGCGGGCGGCGCGTAATCGGCGCGGCGGATCACATTGGGCGTTGCGGTATCGGCCATGGCGTTCTGTGGTGGTGGACTCGAGCGGTCAGGCGCGCGCAGGGCGCGCGAGCCGGGCTTGGTCGAGCCATTGTACAAAGCCGCGGGCGATTGTGCGGAACGATGCGGGGGCGAGCTTCGAAGCCTGGCGGTACGACCTGACTGTGCGGCCTGGCCGGGCGTCGATAGCGGGCCGCCGGCTTCGTTGCGCCTTGGCCGGGAAGAACCTTTTGCCGGCCGGCGAGGTCAGCGTATTATCGGGCGCTGCGCGCGGCGGCAGTCCGTGCGGTCAGTGTGGTCCGTGAACGCGTGGCGGCGGGTTCCGCGCCTCGGGCCGGCATCGATCCGCTTCGGCGGATCAGGTCGCGCGAAGAGGTCACGCGAAGAGGTCACGCGAAGAGGTCACGCGAAGAAGCGCGCCACCGGCACGGAATAATCGCGCTCGATCCACGGTTTTAATTGCAGCACTTCAGACGCATCACGAGGTAGACCATGAACACCGATCGATGGACGCGCCGCATCATGCTGCTGTTCGCGGCACTGACGTTGCTGCTCGCCGGCTGCACGACCTATGTGACGACCCAGGTCACGGCGTTCTCCGCGTGGAGCGGCAGCGACGCGACCCGCACCTATGCGTTCACGCGACACGAGGATCAGCAGAACAATCTGGAGCTGACCGCGTACGAGCGGATCGTCGCGAACGAACTGGCCGCGCAGTCGTTCCGCGAGGTTCCTCGCAACGAGGCGCGCTATCTGGTCGAACTCGCCTACGGCATTCGCTCGGACATCGTGACCATCGCGGAACCGGTCTATTACAACCCGTGGCCCGGTCCGTACTGGGGCCGGCCGTTCGATCCGTGGGGGCCGTGGGGACCGTTCCCGACCGCTTACGTGAATCAGAGCTACCCGGTTTTCACGCATCTGCTCGGCATCCGGATGACCGAGCGCGCGAGCGGCAAGGAGGTCTACAACGTGAGCGCGCGTAATTTCGGCGGCGAGTCGTCGCTGGTCAGGGCGATGCCGTATCTCGCGCGCAGCGCGCTCGCCGATTTTCCGCTCGGCAACGGCGCCGTGCATACGGTGAAGATTCCGGTCGGCAACGGCGGCATGGCGGTGACAGAGGTGTCGATGCCGGCTGCGGCGCCGGCGGCGGCGTCGGGCACCTCGGGCTCATCGGCCACCAAGCCAGGGCAGTAAGCCGCGCTCGCGCGGTACGTCGGCACCCGGCGCACCATGCAAAACCACGCAAAAACGGCCCGGCAGGCGTGATCCGCCGGGCCGTTCGCTTTGCCGCCTAAACCCCCACCCCGAGCAGCGCCATCGCCCCGAGCACGACGAACATCACCGCCGCGATGCCGTGCACGAGCTTCGTCGGCAGACGATGCGCGAAGCGGTCGCCGAGCAGAATCGCCGGCACGTTGGCGATCATCATGCCGAGCGTCGTGCCGGCCACCACGCTGAAGAAATCGTGAAAGCGCGCGGCGAGGGCGACCGTCGCGATCTGCGTCTTGTCGCCCATTTCCGCGATGAAGAACGTGACCACCGTCGCGCCGAACACGCCGAAGTGCGTGCGGTTGGTGTTGGCTTCCTCGTCGTCGAGCTTGTCGGGCACGAGAATCCACAAGCCCATGCCGATGAACGAGGCGGCGAGCGCCCAGCGCATGATGGCCGGCGTCAGCATCGAGCCGAGCCACGCGCCGAGCGCGCCGGCGCCCGCGTGATTGATCAGCGTCGCGACGAGCACGCCGAGAATGATCGGCACGGGTTTGCGGTAGCGGGCGGCGAGCACGAGCGAGAGCAGTTGCGTCTTGTCGCCGATTTCGGCGAGCGCGACCGCACCGGTCGAAATAAGGAAGGCTTGATTCACTTTGAAGGGATTCCTCGGGCCGAATCATGAACGAGCGACGACCCACGACACGCCGGGCCCTGTTGCGGCGCGTGTGGATCATCGGTCTCGCCAGGCCAGAGGCTGCGGCTGCCATGGCCGTGACGGCCAAGTCTGTTGACAGGCGCCCTCGCGAACCGCACGTGCGACGCACCGGCGAAACGCGGTGCGGACGTGCTGCGAGGCGGCTACTCCCCAATGAGGGCCGGAGTATAACAGAGCCGGCGGTGCGTTTACCGCGGATATCGGGCCGATACCGGACTGATACCGGTCTGATATTGCACGGATGTTGCGCGGATGCCGCGCCGCGCATACGGCGCCGGCTGCGGCGGTTTGCAACAATTGCCAGGAAAGGCCGCAAACGATTTTCGGAAAGCAGGGCGCCGCTCCCGTCTCTCCCGCCACCCCGAAAATTGCCGCCGGCCCCGCGTGCAAGCCTTCCCGGCGGGCCCGCCGCAGCGTTCCGGCCATTTTTGTCAATTCGTCTGACAGTTTGTTGTTTTAAGGCTCGGATACAGATGGATACGTCTTTCCTGGCTGATTTAATCCAGAATATTCAGTATGATTCCGGCGACAAAAGGAGCCTGAGCCAAATCTCGCAGACCCATTGACAAAGGCGCCTAAATAATCGGGGCCAATTGCCGATAATTCGCTGAATTCCCCCTAAGAAGATTGGTCGATCCCGGCTGAAAACATCCCGATCCGCGCGGCGCCACACGCTGTGACGGCTGTATATTCCGTCAGGCGCTTGAGCCTTTTCCCGTTTCTACGCGCGAACACCGTATGCCCGATCTGCACTGGACCATTCCGGTCGGTCGCTGGTCTAGCTGGCCGGCTACCGCATCTGCCGCACCCGATATCGGCTTTATCGAGCCGATCGTGCGGCGGCGTCTCAGCACGCTGTCCAAAGCCGCGCTCAAGGTTGCGCACGATTGTGTCGCGCGCGAGCCGGTGCGCGTGGTTTTCGCGTCGCGGCACGGGGAATTGCGGCGCACCACCGACATCCTGCGCAGCATCAGCGCCGGCGAACCGGTTTCGCCGACCGCGTTCAGCCTGTCGGTGCTCAATGCGATGACCGGCGTCTTCGGCATTGCGCGCGGCGACCGCTCGGCCGCGAGCGCGGTGTCGGCCGGCGCGCAAACGCTCGGCTATGCGCTGCTCGAAGCGTATGCCCAATACGCGACGCAACCCGACTCTCCGGTGCTGCTCGTCTACGCCGACGAACCGGCCGATCGCGCTTACGGCACGATCGAAGACGAAGTACAGGGCGGCGCGCTCGCGCTGCTGCTCGACGACACGGCGGCGGCCGGGCACATCGTATGCTCGCTGTCCCGCGCGGCCGGCTCGCAGCCCGCGCCGGTTGACGGCGCCGCGGCCAACGTAACTGCGGCCAACGCTAATCTGGCCAGTAACCTGGGCGCCAACCCGGGCAACGCTGCCGCCGAAGCCGCTGCCGCCGCTAACAACCCGCCTGCCAACCCGAACACCCTCGCCGCCGACACCGCCGCAACCCGCTTCCCCACCCAGAGCCAGGCGCTGCTGCACTGTCTCGAAACCGGGCAGCCCGCGTGCTGGGAGCGGGCCGGCGCCCTCTGGCACTGGAGATGGCATGACCGCGCGGCTTGATTATCTGTGGCGTCTTTGCGCGACCGGCATGGCCTTCGTCGTGTTCGGCCTCTGCGGCATGCTGTTTTCGGTGCTTGTGTTTCCGCTCGCGTGGCTGTGGCCGCATCGCGCGTCGCGGCAGCGCGCCGTGACCGCTGTGATTCACTGGTTTTTCCGCGCGCTCGTCGCGGTGCTGCGCGGCGTCGGCGTGATGGAGCTCGACGTGTCGGGCGCGGCCGCGCTGCGCGCGGGCGGCCCGGCCGTCGTCGTCGCCAATCATCCGACCTATCTCGACGTGATGGTGCTGCTCTCGCTCACGCCGCGCGCGTGTTGCGTCGTGAAGAACGCGCACTGGCGCAATCCGTGTTTCTGGGGCATCGTGCACGCGGCCGAATACGTGAGCAACGCGGACGCCACCGAACTCGTCGAAGCGGGTGCGCGCCAGCTTGCGGCCGGCTACACGATGATCGTGTTTCCCGAGGGCACGCGCAGCCCTGCGCCGAACCGGCTGCACGCGTTTTCGCGCGGCTTCGCGCATATGGCGCTGAAGGCCGGCGCGCCGATCGTGCCGGTGCTGATGGATTGCGACCCGCCCGCGTTCACGCGGCAGATGCGCTGGTACGACGTGCCGGCGCGCGCTTTCCGGATGCGCGTGAACGTGCTCGCGCCGCTCGGCGTCGGCGAACTTGCCGCGCACGACGCGACCCCGGCCCTCGCGGCGCGCAGCGTGACGCGCGCCGTCGAAGCCCACATGACCCAGCACCTGTTCGATTATGGATTCTTTAAAACTGGAAATTAAAAAGCTTCTGATCGAAGCGCTCGATCTCGAAGACCTGAGCCCCGCCGATATCGACGACGATGCCCCGTTGTTCGACACCGACGGCATCGGTCTCGATTCGATCGACGCGCTCGAAATCGGCATCGTGCTGCGCAAACAATACCAACTAACCATCGCGGCGAACGACGAACGCACGCGCGAACACTTCCGCTCGATCAGCACGCTCGCCGCGCTCGTCGAGAGTCAGCGCGAAGCGTCGCAGGCTGCGAACGAAACCACCAGGAAAGGGGAATGAACCGTGACCGAGACTGAGATTCTTGAGCGCATCCGCGCGATCTTCAAGGAGAACTTCGCGATCGAGCCCGAGCGCGTGACGCCCGAGGCGCATCTGTTCGAAGACCTCGATCTCGACAGCATCGACGCCGTCGATCTCGCGATCAAGCTGCAGGAAATGACCGGCCGCCGTATCAAGCCCGAGGAATTCAAGTCGGTGCGCACCGTCGGCGACGTGATCGGCGCGGTCGAGTCGCTGCTCGCGGCGCAAGGCTGATGCCCGCCGCGCGCTCGCGATCGCAGACGGCGCCGTCGTTGTCCGCCGCGGCCGGCGCGCCCGGTACGCGGACTCACTGGAGCAGGGCCGTCGTGCGGGGGCTGCTGATGCTCGCGTATCCGGTGCTGATCCTGTGCGCATGGCATTGGGACACGCCGCGGCTCGTCGGCTTCATGCTGCTCGCGATCCTGTGGCTGCAGCGCTGGGCCGGCGGCGGCCCGCTCGCGCTGTCGCTGCGGCAGCTTTCCGCGCTCGACTGGGGCGTGCTCGTACTGCTCACCTGCGCGTCGGCGGCGATCGTCGTGACCGACAGCGAGCTGTTGCTGCGTCTCTATCCGTCGCTCGTCAATCTCGGGCTGCTCGTCGCGTTCGGCGCGACGCTCGCGCGCGGGCCCTCGATGATCGAAAAATTCGCGCGGCTCGGCAATCCGAACCTGCCGGCCGACGCGGTGCGCTATACGCGGCGCGTGACCCAGGTATGGTGTGCGTTTTTCGTCGCCAACGGCGCGTTTTCGGCGTATACGGCGCTGTACTGGAGCCGCGCGAACTGGTCGCTCTATAACGGCGCGATTGCCTATGGGCTGATCGGCCTGCTGCTCGCCGGCGAGATCGTCTGGCGTTATCTCGTCGTGTTGCCGCGCGCCGCGCGAGCGGGTTCGGAGGCCGCATGATCGCGCTGCACGATCTGCTTCCGGCCGTCGCGTCGAGTGCGCCCGATACGCCCGACGCGCTCGGTACGCCGGTGTGCCGCGACGGCGCGACGCTCATCGACCGCGCGGCGTTTCGCGCGCGCGTCGCGGCACTGATCGCGCTTGCCGAGACCCATGCGGCGCCGCGCTGCGCCCTGTGCATCGACGACCCGTTCGATTTCTCCTGCGCGTTGTTCGCGCTTTTCGCATGCGGCAAGGAGCCGGTGATCCCGGCCAACGCGACGCCGGGCTATCTGGCCGATCTCGCGGACGCCTACGACTTCATGCTGACGGACGCTGATCTGCCGCCGTTCGCCGCGCGCGACGCGACTCATGCTGCCGCGACGCATGCTGCCAGCCCGATCGATCCGCATGCGCCGCTCACGCTCTACACATCCGGCAGCAGCGGCACGCCGAAGCCGATCCGCAAGACGCTCGCGCAGTTCAACGCCGAAGTGCAGACGCTCGAACAGCAGTGGGGCGCGTTGCTCGGCGACGCGACGATGCTCGCGAGCGTGCCGCATCATCACATCTACGGGCTGCTGTTTCGCGTGCTGTGGCCGCTCGCGGCCGGCCGCGCGTTCGACCGAGCAATCGGCACGGAGCCGCTGCAATTGCAGGAACGCATCGCGCAGTGCGGCGCGACCGCGCTCGTCTCGACGCCCGCACAATTGTCGCGCTGGCCCGCGTTGCCGGGCTTTGCCGCGCTGACCCCGGCGCCGCGCGCGTTCTTCTCCTCGGGCGGCCCGCTCGCGGCCGACGCCGCGCAGCACTATGCGTCCGCCTACGGCGCGGCGCCGCTCGAAATCTACGGCAGCACCGAAACCGGCGGGATCGCGTGGCGCCGTCAGGATCACGGCGACGCGTGGCAGCCGGTCGCGGGCGCCGAGGTGCGGCGCGACGACGACGGCGCGCTGTGCGTGCGCTCGCCGCATCTCGATCACGATGGCTGGCATCGCACCGGCGACCGCGTTGCCTTCGACGCCGATGGCCGTTTCCGTCTGCAAGGCCGTCTCGACCGTGTGCTGAAGCTCGGCGGCAAGCGGGTCTCGCTGCCGGAACTGGAAGCGCGTCTCGCGCTGCATCCGTACGTGGCGCAAGCGGCGCTCGTGCCGCTCGAAGGCGCCTCGCGCGAACGGGTCGGCGCGGTGGTCGCGCTGAGCGAGGCGGGCGGCGCGGCCTTGCGCGAGGAAGGCCGGGTGGCGTTCGCGAAAACGCTGCGCCGTCATCTCGCCGATTACGTCGATGCGGTCGTGCTGCCGCGTCACTGGCGTTTTCGCGCGAGCCTGCCGTTCGATGCGCGCGGCAAGCTGCCCGCGCGCGCGGTGGCGGCCGCGTTCGAGCCGCGCGCCGAGGGCATGGAAGTGCTCGCCGAAACGCGTAGCGGTGACACGCTGCACTACGAACTGCGCGTGCCGCCCACGCTCGTGCATTTCGCCGGCCACTTTCCGGGCCTGCCGATTCTGCCGGGCGTCGTGCAGATCGACTGGGCCGTGCGGCTTGCGGCCGGACATTGGCCGACGGTGCGTGCGCTTGCCTCGGTCGAGCGTCTGAAGTTCATGGCGCCGGTCCCGCCGGGCGCGGTGCTCGGGCTTACGCTGACGCACGACGCCGCGCGCCGGCGCGTGCAGTTCGCCTACCGGCTCGACGGCCGCGAATGCGCAGCAGGCGTGCTCGTGCATCGGGAGGATGCGTGATGGGCATCGCGGCCTGCATCGTCATTCCGATCTACAACCACAAGGACGCGATCGGCGCGACCGTCGCGCATCTCGCGGTGCATGGCCTGCCGATCTTCGTCGTCGATGACGGCAGCGACGAGCCGACCCAACAGGTGCTCGCCGCGCTCGCGCGGCAGTACGCGGAGCGGCTTACGCTGCTGCGTCTGCCGCACAACGGCGGCAAGGGCGCGGCGGTGATGGCGGGCTTGCGGGCCGCGCGCGCGGCAGGCTACACGCACGCCTTGCAGATCGACGCCGACGGCCAGCACGATGCCGCCGACGTGCCGCGCTTCATCGACGCGGCGCGCACCGCGCCGGGCGCCGTGATTCTCGGCCGCCCGGTCTATGACGGCAGCGTGCCGAAGGCGCGTCTCTATGGGCGCTATCTGACGCACGTATGGGTGTGGATCGAAACGCTGTCGCTGACGATTCGCGACTCGATGTGCGGCTTTCGCCTCTATCCGCTCGCGCTCGCCTGCGAACTGATCGACAGTGTGCGACTGCCGACGCGCATGGACTTCGACATCGAGATTCTCGTGCGCCTCTACTGGCGGCGCGCGGCATTCCGCTCGATTCCAACGCGCGTCACTTACGCCGCCGATGGCGTGTCGCATTTCGACGTGTTGTGGGACAACGTGCGCATCAGCCGCAGCCATACGCGGCTCGTGTTCGGCATGCTGTGGCGTTTGCCGATGCTGCTCGCGCACAAGGTGATGCCGCGCCGTGGTGTGCTGGTCGATGACGCGGATGGAGAAGCGAACGGTAAAGCGGCGGATAAAGTTGCCGCCAACACCGCGCATGACGCGGCGGGCCAACCCACCGGCAACCCGCCACGCAAACCCGCGGACGAACCCGCGCAAGCCGCCGCTCCCGAAGCCTGGTGGCGCATCGCCGAACGCGGCAGCCACCTCGGCATGAGTCTGCTCGCGCTGAGCTGCAAGCTGTTCGGCCGCCGCTTCACCGCGCTCTGGTTGCATCCGATCGTCGCGTATTTCCTGCTGACGGGCCGTGCCGCGCGCAAGGCGTCGGCCAACTACTTCCGGCATCTGAGCGCGGCCGCATCGTCCGCCGATGCCGACACCGATACGCCGCGGCCGGGCTGGCTGTCCGCGTATCGGCATATGCTCGCGTTCGCGCAGTCGGGCTTCGACAAGCTTGCCGCGTGGAGCGGCCGCGTCGACGCGGCCGACGTCAGGTTCGACGATCCTTCGGCATTCGAAGCATTGATCGCGAGCGGCAAGGGCGCGCTCGTGATCGGCGCGCATCTCGGCAATCTCGAGATGACGCGCGCGCTTGCCGTGCGCGGCGCACACGCGAAAGTCACGGCGGTGGTCTATACCGAACACGCGCGGCGTTTCAACGAGGTGCTCGCGTCGGCCAATCGCGACTTCGCGCGGCATCTGCTCGAAGTCGGCGATTTCGGTCCCGAGACCGCCGTGCTGATGCAGCAGCGCATCGAGGCGGGCGAGCTGCTCGTGATCGTCGGCGACCGCGTGCCCGCGCGCGAAGCGGGCCGCACCACCGACGCGCAATTCCTCGGCGCGAGCGCACCGTTCGCGCAAGGGCCGTACGTGCTCGCGCATGCGCTCGGCTGTCCGGTGTATCTGTTCTTCTGTCTGAAAGAGCGCGACGGCTATCGCATGTACTTCGAGCCGTTCGCCGAGCGCATCGAGCTGCCGCGCCGCGAACGCGCGCAGCATCTGGCTGCATGGGCGCAACGCTATGCGCTGCGTCTCGAACACTATTGCCGCAAGGCTCCTTATCAATGGTTCAATTTCTTCGATTTCTGGGCGAGCCCGAGGCGAGGCGCAAATGGCCGAACATGATCTGAGTACGGCGCACGAGGCCGGCGCGGGTACGAACGTGGACCCGGATCGGCATGCGCAGATGAACCCGCGTATCGATACGCACATCGACCCGCGCACCGAACCGCGCACAAGCACCGAGGCGATCGTGATCGGTGGCCGCCACTTGACGATCGAAGAGGTCGTCGCGATCGCACGGCACCGCGCACCGGTCGCGTTGAGCGCCGATCCCGCGTGGCGTGCGCGCATCGAGCGCGGCGCGGATTTTCTGCGCCGCCATCTGGCGCAAGGCGCGACCGTCTACGGCGTCAACACCGGTTACGGCGATGCCTGCGTGGTCGACGTGCCGATGGAACTCGTCGAAGCGTTGCCGTTGCAACTGACGCGCTATCACGGCTGCGGCATGGGCGCGTATCTCGACGACGCGCAAACGCTCGCGGTGATCGCGGCGCGCCTGAACTCGCTCGCGTATGGTTTTTCCGGCGTGCGGCCCGTGCTGCTCGAACGTCTCGCCGACCTGATCAATCACCGCGTGTTGCCGCGCATTCCGTCCGAAGGGTCGGTCGGCGCGAGCGGCGATCTGACGCCGCTCTCGTACGTGGCGGCGGCGCTCGTGGGCGAACGCGAGGTGCGGTTCGCGGGCGCGTCGCGCGAGGCGCGCGGCGTGTGGGCCGAACTCGGCGCCGCGCCGCTCACGCTCGCGCCGAAGGAAGGGCTCGCGCTGATGAACGGCACGGCCGTGATGACGGGGCTCGCGTGTCTCGCGTTTGCGCGCGCCGATCATCTGACGCGGCTCGCCGCGCGTCTGACCGCGCTGTCGACCGTCGCGCTCGACGGCCGCGCCGCGCATTTCGACGCGCTGCTGTTCGAGGTGAAGCCGCACTTGGGCCAGGCCGAAGCGGCCGCCTGGATTCGCGACGATCTCGCGGGCCGCGACGATACGCCGGGGCATCGTCTGCAGGACCGTTATTCGATTCGCTGCGCGCCGCATGTGATCGGCGTGGCGCGCGATGCGCTGACATGGGTGCGCCGCGACGTCGAAAACGAGCTGAACAGCGCGAACGACAATCCGCTGATCGACCCCGACAACGAACGCGTGCTGCACGGCGGCAACTTCTACGGCGGCCATATCGCGTTCGCGATGGATGCGTTGAAGGTGGCGGTCGCCAATCTCGCCGATCTGATGGACCGGCAGCTCGCGCTGCTCGTCGACGTGAATTTCAACAACGGCCTGCCGCGCAATCTGTCGGGCGCCGCGCCCGCGCGCGCGGCGATCAATCATGGCTTCAAGGCCGTGCAGATTTCGTCGTCCGCGTGGACCGCCGAAGCGCTCAAGCACACGATGCCCGCGAGCGTGTTCTCGCGCTCGACCGAGGCGCACAATCAGGACAAGGTCAGCATGGGCACGATCGCCGCGCGCGACTGTTTGCGCGTGCTCGAATTGACCGAACAGGTGGCCGCCGCGCACACGCTCGCGACCGTGCAGGCCGTGAAGCTGCGCTTGCGCATCGATGCCGCGACGCCGGTGCCGGTGCCGCTGCGCGAGTTCATCGACGCAGTGAGCGCGCAATCGCCCTTCGTCGATGAAGACCGCGCGCTGGAAGGCGAACTGCGGGCATTGACCGCGTGCATCGGCGCGTGCGAACTGCTCGACGGCGATCGGACCACGGCGGATTCATCCCGCCAACGCAAAGGACGCGACGCATGAGCGGAACGCCGAAAACGCTGAGCGCGAGCGCGACGGTCGAAGTGCCGTTTCACGACGTCGACGCGATGAACGTATGCTGGCACGGCAACTATCTGAAGTACTTCGAGATGGGCCGTGCCGCGCTGCTGCGCGCATTCGACTACGACTATCGCGAGATGCAGGCATCGGGCTATCTGTGGCCGATCGTCGAGGCGCATCTGAAGTACGTGCGGCCCGCCGTCTACGGGCAGACGCTCGACGTGCGCGCGCAACTGCTCGAATACGAAAACCGCCTGAAAATAGGCTATGAAATCGTCGATTGCGCATCGGGCACGCGCCTGACGAAGGGCTATACGATTCAGGTCGCCGTCGATGCCGCGACCCAGGAATTGCAGTTCGTGTCGCCGCCGGTCGTGTTCGAAAAACTGGAGCGTGTATGGGGGCGATGAGGGGAATGATGAGGAAGCCGATGGAAGGGGCGATGAATCGGAAGACGGCGTTCGCGGTTGCCCCCTGGGTATTGGGCGCAATGGCTGTGACGTGCGCGATCGCATGGCCGGCAACACCGGCGCATGCCGCCGCTGCAAACGCAAATGCCGGTGCAAATGCCACTGCCACCGCGAATACGACAACCGCAACGACAACCGCAACCGCCAACAACCCTGCGCTCGTCTCGCAGATCGCCTCGCATCTCGCCCAGGCCAAAGGCGTGCGCGCGCAATTCACGCAGACCCAAACGCTCGCCGCGATGAAGCAGCCGCTCGTCAGCAGCGGCACGTTGCTGTTTTTCCGCGAGCGCGGCGTGATCTGGCAGATCGACACGCCCTACAAAGCCACCTACGTCATCACCGATGCGGGCGTCGCGCAACTCGACGCCGAAGGCCAACGCGTGACCACGTACAGCGCGCAGGGCGCGCGCGGCGTCGCGCAGGTCTCGAAGATGATGCGCGCGATGCTTGGCGGCGATCTGTCCGCGCTGTACTCGCAGTTCGACGTGGCCGCCGAGGGTAGCGCCGCGCAGTGGCGCATGCGGCTCACGCCAAACCAGCCGCAGCTCGCGCAATCGATCAAGGGGCTCGACATGGCGGGCGGCGACTATCTGCAAAGCCTGCGCATCAGGCTCGCGAACGGCGACGTGACGAAGCTCGAGTTCGCGAAGAGCGTGACCGTCGACGCACCGACCGCGGCCGAGCGCAATCTGTTCGGAGCGCCGTGATGGACATGCTGCAGCAGCGGTCCGCGAAACAGGCATGGCTCGTGCTCGCGCTGCTGGCGGCCCTGTATTGCGGCTGGCGCTTCGCGGGACCGGCGCCGCTCGAAACCAATCTGCTCGCGCTGCTGCCCGCGACCGAGGCGGACCCGGTCGCCGAAAAAGCGGTCGATACGCTCGCGAGCGCGCTCGGCGATCGCACGGTGCTGCTCGTCACGAGCCGCGACGACGCGCACGCGAAAGCGGCGGCGAAGCAACTGGGCGCATCGTTGCAAAAGAGCGCGGCGTTCGCCTCGGTGACGGCCGAATTGCCGCCGTTCGATCTGTCGCAGATCGCGGCGCTTTATATGCCGTATCGCTTCGGCCTGCTCGCACCGACCGATCGTGCGGCGCTCGCGGGCGGAGTACCGTCGGCGACATCGACATCGACATCGACATCGACATCGACATCGACATCGACATCGACATCGGCATCGACACCGACGCACACGTCCGCCGTCGCTGCGACCTTGCGCGACCAGCTCGCGCAGCGCCTCTACAGCCCGCTGCAAGCCGGCCTTAACACGCAACTCGCCGACGATCCGTTCGGCTGGCTCGAACGCTGGCTCGGCAATCTGCCGCTCGCGACGTCGAATCTCGAAGTCGAGGACAACCTGCTCGTATCGCATCGGCACGACGCGCAGGGGGACACGACGAGCGTGCTGATCGTCGCGACGCTGCCAGGCTCCGCCTACGAAACGAAAACGCAGCGCGCGGTCCACGCGGCGCTCGCCGACGCCGAAAGCACGCTGCGGCAGACTTTCCCCGACGTCACGGTTGCGCGCACGGGTGCCGTGTTCTACGCCGAGGCCGCGCGCAGCGCATCCGAGCGCGAGGTGCATCTGATCGGCATCGCCTCGCTGTGCGGGATCGCGTTGCTGATGATGTGGGTGTTCCGCTCGCCGCGTCTGCTGCTGCTCGGCTTCGTCTCGACGGCGCTCGGCATCGTCTGCGCGCTCGCGGCCACGCTGCTGGTCTTCGGCAAGCTGCATCTGCTGACGCTTGTGTTCGGCGCGAGCCTGATCGGCGAGGCGGTCGATTATTCGATCCAGTACTTCGTCGTCTATCTCGGCGCGGGGCGCGCCTGGGATGCGCGGCTCGGCGCACGCACGGTGCGCCCCGCGCTGACGGTCGCGTTGACGACGAGCCTGCTCGGCTACGCGATCCTGATGTGGGTGCCGTTCCCCGCGCTCAAGCAGATCGCGTGCTTCGCGATGGCGGGCATTACGACCGCGTTCGCGTCGGTGTTATGGCTGCTGCCTGCGTTGCTCACGCGCGCGCCGCGGCGCAGTCCGCAGCGCGTATTCGACGGCGCGGCGCGCCTGCTCGCGGGCTGGCAGCGCGCGATCGGCGGCAAGCGCGCCTGGCCGCTCGCCGCGGTGCTGCTGATCGTCGCCGCGCCGGGCTGGCTGCGCCTCACGAGCGACGACGATATCCATCTGCTGATCCAGCGCGATGCGTCGCTCGTGGCGCAGGAAAACCAGGTGCGCGAAGCGGTTGGCGTCGACAACAGCGCGCAGTTTTTCGTGGTGCGCGGCGCGACCCAGGAAGCGGTGTTGCAACGCGCCGAAGCGCTCGGCGCGAAGCTCGATGCGCTGAACGGCACCGCGGATAGCGTCGGCGGCTATCAGTCGATCACGCAGTTCGTGCCGTCCGCGCAGCGTCAGAACGAAGCTCGCGCGCTGCTCGCGCAACACGTATTCAACGATGCCCCTGCATTGCGCGCGATCCTGCTGCAAGCGGGCTTCAAGGACGAAGTCGCCGATGCATGGCTCGCGGCCTTTGCGAAACCGCAAGCGCCGCTGACCGTGGACCGCTGGCTCGCGGTGCCGTGGTCGCAGCCGTACCGGCATCTATGGCTCGGCGCAGTGGAATCGAATCCGGCCAGTCAGGCGAACCAGGCGAACCCGCCGCATGCGCAAAGCTACGCGGTCGTCGTGATTCCGCAAGGCGTGACGCCGCGCAACGAGCCCACGCTGATCGCACTCGCGCACGGCCTGCCCGGCGTCGTATTCGTCGACAAGGCGGCGAGCGTGTCGAAGCTGTTCGGCGCCTATCGCCGGGATAGCGGTGGGTGGCTCGGCGGTGCGCTCGTGCTCGTCTGCGTGCTGCTGATGCTGCGCTACAAGCCGCGCGGCGGCATCGCGACGACCTTGCCGGTGCTGCTTGCGGTTGGCGTCGCGCTGGCGGTGTTCGGCTATGCGGGCGTGCCGCTCAATCTGTTCAACTGGCTCGCGCTGATGCTCGTGCTCGGCGTCGGCGCAAACTATGCGGTGTTTCTGCGCGAAGGCTGTTTGCGTGCGGACGCGGACCTCGGCGCGGTATGGACCGGCGTGCTGCTGTCGGCGGCGACCACGCTGCTGTCGTTCGGCATGCTCGGCATGAGCGCGATGCCCGCGCTCAGGAGCTTCGGCACGACGCTCGCGCTCGGCATCGCGGTCGCGGTGCTGCTTGCGCCTATCGGCATGCCCGAGGACGAGGGCATGGCAGCGGGCAGGTCGGCGCACAGGCCATCGCGCAAGTCATCGGAATCAGGGAGAGCCGCATGAAAGCGCCACCCGTTTATTTGCACGCGCTCGGCATGATCAACGCGCTCGGCGGCAATCTCGACGAAATCGTGCCGGCGCTCGCCGCCGCGCGCGCGCCCGGCATGGGCCCCGCGCATACCGGTATCGGCGATGCGTTCGTCGGCAGCGTGCTCGCGCCGCTCGATCTCGCGCCGCGCGCCGATCTCGCGCGCTACGACTGCCGCAACAACCGCCTGCTGCTGGCTGCGCTCGCGCAGATCGCGCCCGCGATCGACGCCGCGCGCGAGCGCTACGGCTCGGAGCGCATCGGCGTCGTGCTCGGCACCAGCACCTCGGGCATCGAGGCGGCCGAAACCGCGTTCGTCTATCACGCGCAGGCGGGCGAGCTGCCGGAGAATTTCAACTACCGGCAGATGGAAATCGGCACGGCCGCGCCATTCGCCGCCGCCGCGCTCGGCGTGCAGGGGCCGGCGTTCACGATCTCGACGGCCTGCACGTCGAGCGCGAAAGCGTTCGCGTCGGCGCGCCGTCTGCTGCAATTGCAACTGTGCGACGCGGTCGTCGTCGGCGGGGTCGACTCGCTGTGCGAGTTGACCGTGCAGGGTTTTGCCTCGCTCGAATCGACGAGCGGCGCGCGCACCAATCCGATGAGCCGCAACCGCTGCGGCATCAACGTCGGCGAGGGCGCGGCCGTGTTCCTGATGAGTCGCGACGAAGCGGCGGTGCGGCTCGCGGGCCTCGGCGAATCGAGCGACGCGCATCATATTTCGGCGCCGGACCCGCAAGGCGTCGGCGGCGAACTCGCGCTGCGCGGGGCGATGGCCGATGCGGGCATCGCGGCGTCGGCGGTCGGCTACGTGAATCTGCACGCGACCGCGACGCGCAAGAACGACGAGATGGAAGCGCAACTGATGGCGCGCGTGTTTCCCGGCGGCGTCGCCGCGAGCGGCACCAAGCCGTTGACCGGCCACCAGCTCGGCGCGGCCGGCGCGACCGAACTCGGCTTCGCGTGGCTCGCGCTCGCGCGCGAAAACGCGACGCTGCCGCCGCATCTGTGGGACGGCGAAGCCGATCCCGAGCTGCCCGCGCTCGATCTCGTCGAAGACGCGCGCCGCTTGCCGCACGGCACCGGCCCGCAATACGCGATGAGCAATTCGTTCGCGTTCGGCGGCAGCAATGTCAGCCTGATCCTCGCCCGGTAACGCGCATGACGACTCCGCTTCTGACTGTCGAGCAACTCCTGCGCCAGCCGATCGAGGCGATCGTCCCGCATCGCGGCAGCATGCTGCTGATCGACGCGGTCGAGACGTTCGACGAAACCACGCTGAGCGCGCGCGCCAGCGTCGACCCGCACGCGTGGTATGCCGACGCCGACGGCGCGATGCCCGCGTGGATCGGCATCGAACTGATGGCGCAGTCGATCGCCGCGCACGTCGCCTTGCTCGCGATGCGCAACGGCGGCCACGCGCGGCCCGGCGTGCTGCTCGGCTCGCGCAGCTACCAGGCGGCGCGGCCCGCGTTTGCCGGCGGCGCGCGTTTGCGCATTCGCGCGAGCGAGCTGCTGCGCAGCGAGGCAGGCCACGGCGCGTACGAATGCACGATCGACGCGGACGACGTGCGCTGCGCCGAAGCCGTCATCAAGGTATTTCAGCCGCCCGATTTTCAGTCATTCATCGAAGGGAGTTTCAGTTCATGAGCCGGCGTGTTCTCGTTACCGGCGCAAGCCGCGGCATCGGCCGCGCGATTGCGTACAAGTTGGCCGCCGACGGCTTCGCGGTCTCCGTGCATTGCCGCACGGGACGCAGCGAGGCCGAGGCGGTCGCGACGGGCATCGCCGCGCAGGGCGGCACGGCGCGCGTGCTGCAGTTCGACGTGCGCGAGCGCGCCGTGTGCCGCGACGTGCTCGAAGCGGACGTCGCCGCGCACGGCCCGTACTACGGCATCGTCTGCAGCGCGGGCGTGACGCGCGACGCCGCGTTTCCGGCGCTCACCGAGGAAGACTGGGACATCGTGATCGAGACCGGGCTCGATGCGTTCTACAACGTCGTGCATCCGCTCACGATGCCGATGGTGCGCGCGCGCAAGGGCGGGCGCATCGTCACGATCGCGTCGGTGTCGGGCGTGATGGGCAATCGCGGCCAGGTCAACTACAGCGCGGCGAAGGCGGGGCTGATCGGCGCGACCAAGGCGCTCGCGGTCGAACTCGCCTCGCGCAACATCACCGTGAACTGCGTCGCGCCGGGTCTCGTCGAGACCGGCATGCTCGAACAGGTGACGCTCGAACACGCGCTGAAGACCGTGCCGATGAACCGCGTCGGCCAGCCGTCCGAAGTGGCGTCGGTGGTGAGCTTTCTGATGTCGGATGACGCGTCGTACGTGACGCGCCAGGTGATCGGCGTGAACGGCGGGATGGTCTGATGAAGCGCGTCGTCATTACCGGCATGGGCGGCGTGAGCGCGTTCGGCGATAGCTGGGACGCGATCGAGGCGCGCCTGAAAAGCGGCGAGAACGCGGTGCGCCGCATTGCCGAGTGGGATTACTTCGAATCGCTGCATACGCGGCTTGCGTGTCCGCTGCCGGGGTTCGCGATGCCCGCGCATTATCCGCGCAAGAAGGTGCGCTCGATGGGGCCGGTCTCGCTGTACTCGGTGCGCGCGAGCGAACTCGCGCTCGCCGATGCGGGCCTGGCCGGCGACGCGAGCATTGCCGACGGCCGCATGGGTGTCGCCTACGGTTCGTCGTCGGGCTCGGTGCAGCCGATCCGCGCGTTCGGCACGATGCTCGAAACCGGCTCGATGAGCAACGTCACGTCGAACAGCTACGTGCAGATGATGCCGCACACGACGGCCGTCAACGTGAGCCTGTTCTGGGACCTCAAGGGCCGCATCATCCCGACTTCGTGCGCGTGTGCCTCGGGCAGCCAGGCGATCGGCTATGCCTACGAGGCGATCCAGTCGGGCAAGCAGACGCTGATGCTCGCGGGCGGCGCGGAAGAGCTGTCGGGCCCGGCGGTCGCGGTATTCGACACGCTCTATGCGACCAGCACGCGCAACGACGAGCCGCGGCTGACGCCGCGCCCGTTCGATGCCGCGCGCGACGGTCTGGTGGTCGGCGAGGGCGCGGCCACGCTGGTGCTCGAAGAGTACGAACATGCGCGAGCGCGCGGCGCGCGGATTCATGCGGAAGTGGTTGGCTTCGGCTGCAATTCGGACGGCGCGCACATGACGCAGCCGACCGCCGAAACGATGACGCTCGCCATGCAGCTCGCGCTGCGGGACGCGCGGCTTGCGCCCGAAGCGATTGCCTATGTGAACGCGCACGGCACCTCGACCGATCGCGGCGACGTCGCCGAGAGTCATGCGACCGCGCGGACCTTCGGCGCGCGCATGCCGATCAGTTCGCTGAAGAGCTACGTCGGCCACACGCTCGGCGCATGCGGCGCGCTCGAAGCGTGGTGGACCATCGAGATGATGAAGCGCAACTGGTACGCGCCGACGCTGAATCTCGACACCGTCGATCCGGCCTGCGCGGCGCTCGATTACATCGTCGGCGGCGCGCGCGAGATCGATGCCGAGTACGTGATGAGCAACAACTTCGCGTTCGGCGGCATCAACACGTCGCTGATTTTCCGGCGCGTTCGATGAGCGGCGCGCTGCAACGCGTGGTCGTGACCGGCATGGGCATCGTGTCGTGTCTCGGCAATACGCTCGACGACGTATCCGACGCCTTGCGCGCGGGGCGTTCGCACATCACGCGGGTCGAGGCATGGCGCGAGCGCGGGTTGGCGTCGCAGGTCGCGGGCGTCGCGTCGGTGGCGCACGAAGCGCCGTTCGAGCGCAAGCTCGAACGCTTCATGGGCGACACCGCGCGCTTTGCCTGCCATGCGGCACAGCGCGCCATCGACGACGCGGGGCTCGCGCGCGAGGCGCTGCATTCGCCGTACGCGGGCGCGGTGATCGGCTCGGGCGTCGGCGCGCTGGCGAGCTACGACGCGGCGCTGGCGATTGCGCACGCGCGCGGCGTCGACAAGGTGCCGCCGTACACGGTGCCGCAGGCGATGAGCAGCACCGCGTCGGCCAACGTTGCGCAGATGTTCGGGCTCGAAGGCGTCGGCTACTCGCCGTCGTCGGCCTGCACGACCTCGGCGCTCGCGATCGGCCAGGCGATGCAGCTGATCCAGACCGGCCGCCAGCAGATCGTGCTCGCAGGCGGCAGCGAGGCGCTGCACGACAACGTGACCTTGCTGTTCGACGCGATGGGCGCGTTGTCGCGCCGCTTCAACGACACGCCGCACAGCGCCTCGCGTCCGTACGACACGCAGCGCGACGGTTTCGTGATCGCGTCGGGCGGCGGCGTGCTCGTGCTCGAAGCGCTCGATCACGCGCTCGCGCGCGGCGCGCGCATCCACGCGGAGCTGACCGGCTTCGGCGATTGCACCGATCGCGCCGGCATGGTCGCGCCGCGCGCGGCCGGCATCGCGCGCGCGATGCGCGGCGCGCTTGCCGAAGCGGGGTGTCGTCCCGATTACGTGAATACGCACGCGCCGTCGACGCCGCTCGGCGACGTCGAGGAACTGCATGCGTTGCGCGACGTGTTCGGCGCAACGAAAGAAGGCGTGCCCGCGTTTTCGTCGACGAAGGGCATGACTGGGCATTCGCTCGGCGCATGCGGTGCGCACGAAGCGATCTACACGCTGTTGATGATGCGCGATGGTTTTATCGCGGGAACGGCGGCCATCGATACGCCGGAGTCGGAAGCGGCGGGCATGCCGCTCGTGCGCGAGGCGCGCGCTGCACGCATCGGCAGCGCGATGTCGGTGTCATTCGGGTTCGGCGGCAGTTGCGCGAGCCTGATGTTCGAAGCGTGGCGAGGTGCTTGAGCCGGGTTCGCCGGCTCGCCACGGCAACTGGCCGCGTAATAGTGAAAGTGAAGCGTGAAGCGCGCAAAAACGCGTAGAGCGCGCAAAGCGGCCGCAAATAAGCGTAAAGGGAGAGGATAAGAATGAAAAGGTTTTGCGGGGTTGGCGCGATGCTGGTGGTGGCGTTGACGCAGGCCGGCTGCGCGACGCAGGTGATGTCGCTGCCGTTCGCGGCGGCCGGTGGCGAGTCGCGTGGCGAAGTGCCGGTGTATTTCGGCGACCAGGATCATCGTCCGGTGAAGACGCATCTCGGCGACGTGTCGTACTCGGTGCGGATCGCGCGCAAGGTGGCGGACCCGAACGAAGCGTGTCATCTCGCGCTGGCCGAAGCGGTCGGCAAGCTGCGCGCGGCGGCGCGCGAGCGTCATGCGAATGCGGTGATCGACGTGTCGACGCGCTTTCACAGCACCGAAACGAGTTCGTCGAGCAGCTTCATGTGCGGCGTGAGTCCGAGCGCGGCCGCGCTGGCGGTGCGCGGGCAACTGGTCGTGCTGGACGCGGGTTGAGCGTGAATTAGCCGTGGCTTAGGCGTGGCTTGAGCACGGATCGGGCACGGATCGAGTGCGCCTTGAACCTCGGGCGCGCAGCCACAGTCCGTTCGCAACGAAGCGTCACACGGCGCCTCGCGCAACGGGAAACCGTGTCAATCGGTGTCGGACGCGGTCTTGACCGCCGCGACATTGACGAGCGTTTCGCGGCGCTTGCCGGGCTGCGGCCGATAAAGACCGAGCCGTTCGAGCAGGCCGAAGTCTTTCGCGCGGCTCCACCACAGGTAGGGCAGCGACACGTTGCGCGGGCCGAAGCGGAAGCCGGCCTCGCGGATCATGTCGAGATAGCCGTCGGCGCTCTTCTGCACCTGCATCGGATGACGAAACAGCAGCCGGATCACCCACGACTTGATGTACGCATCGGTCGATTCGGCAAACAGCAGCACGCCGCCCGGCTTCAGCACGCGGTGGAATTCGGCGAGCGCGCGGTCCTGTTCGACGAGATGATGGAAGGTTTGATGGCAGAACACGAGGTCGGCGCTCGCATCGGGCAGCGGCAGTTGCGCGCAGTCGCCATGCAGCAGTTCGATGTCGGCGACGGTCTCGCGGCAGGCCTGCGCGGCCTGCGCGGCGAGCATCAGCGAAGGCGCATGGTAATCGACGCCGACGATGCGGCGCGGCTTGAACGCGTTGGCGAGCAGACGGAAAGAGACACCTTGCCCGCAGCCCGCATCGACGATGACGGGCGCCTCGGGCAGCGGTGTATCGATCAGGCGCGCGAGGTCGTCGATCGCCACCCGCAGCACGTGATGTTCCCACGTGTGGGTGCGCAGGAACCAGATTCCGAAGGCCGTTTCCGGCACAAAGGGCACATTGGATATTTCGGATGACGACACGATGCACTCCCCGGCGAAACAGTGTTCTTACAGTGTTCTTGCTGTCTGAAACCGGATTGTAACGAGAAGTCCATGTATCGCGCGATGCCGCGCGCAGCATGCAAACCCCGCGTGCGTCGCACGCATGCACACCGTTGGAGCAGAGATTTGAAGATCGATTCATCAAAGCGGACCGCCGTCGACGTGGCGATCATCGGCGCGGGTCCGGCGGGCGCGGTGGCCGCCGCACTGTTGCGCAAGGCCGGCCGTTCGGTGCTCGTGCTCGAGCGCCAGCATTTTCCGCGCTTCTCGATCGGCGAGAGCCTGCTGCCGCAGAGCATGGCGTATCTCGAAGAGGCCGGCATGCTGCAGGCCGTCGTCGAGGCGGGTTTCCAGCACAAGAACGGCGCGTATTTCGTCTATCGCGACCAGTACTCGTCGTTCGACTTTCGCGACAAGCATTCGGCGGGCTGGGGCACCACGTATCAGGTCGAGCGCGCGCAGTTCGACGACGTGCTGATTCGCTGCGCGGCCGCGCAGGGCGCCGAGGTGCGTTTCGGCCACACGGTGTGTGCGCTGCAAACGGGCGACGCGCCGGTGCTCGACGTGGTCGACGAAAGCGAGACCGCGTATCGGGTCGAGGCGCGCTTCGTGCTCGATGCGAGCGGCTTCGGGCGTGTGCTGCCACGTCTGCTGAATCTGGAAGCGCCGACACGCATGCCGACGCGCGCGGCGCTCTTCACACACGTGCGCGACGGTCTCGCGCTTGACGCGAGCGATCGCAACAAGATCTGCATCGCGACGCATCCCGAGCGCCGCGACGTGTGGTTCTGGATGATTCCGCTCGCGGGCGGCCGTTCGTCGGTGGGTTGTGTGGCCGAGGCGAGCTTTCTCGACATGCCGGAAGCGCAGCGCGAAGCGGCCTTGCGCACGCTGATCCAGCAGGAGCCGACGCTGAACCGCCTGATCGGCACGGCGCCGTTCCTGATGCCGGTGCGGCAGATCGGCGGCTACGCGGCCAACGTCGAGCGTCTGCATGGGCCCGGCTATGCGTTGCTCGGCAATGCGGGCGAGTTTCTCGACCCGGTGTTTTCGTCGGGTGTGACGATCGCTCTACGCTCGGCGCATCTCGCGGCGCGCGCGCTGAACCGGCAACTCGACGGCGAGACGATCGACTGGGCCGCCGATTACGACGTGCCCTTGCGCCGCGGCATCGATACGTTCCGCGCGTTCGTCGAGCGTTGGTACACGGGCGAGTTGCAGGACATCATCTACTACCCGGAGCAGACGCCGTCGATCCGCCGCATGATCTGTGCGGTGCTCGCGGGCTATGCGTGGGACGAGTCGAATCCGTATGTGGCCGAGCCGGTGAGGCGGCTCAATGCGCTGCACGAGGTGTGCAAGGCGGGTTGAGCGCGTGTGAGAAGGCGCAGGAAGGTGTGCGAAGGTGCCGCCAAGGTATTAAAAAAGCGGTGCTTCGTGATTATTCGAAGCGCCGCTTTGCCTTGGGCGTAACGACTGTCCTCAGGCCGCGATCTGCGCGCTTCCCGGCACGCGCTGCCGCGCAGCGTCGCGAGCATGCACGCGCTGGCCGGCCGCATACGTTTCGTACACCGCGCGATCGTCGCCGAGCAGCGCGAACGCGAACAGCAGTTCTTCGAGCGATTCGCGCCGCGCCGTGCGGCGCGCGAGCAGCGGCGTCGCCTGCGGATCGAGCACGACGAAGTCCGCTTCGGTGTGCGGGCGCAGCGTGCCGACCTTGTCCGCGAGATCGAGCGCTTCGGCCGCGCCGGCGGTCGCCAGATAGAACATGCGCGTCGCCGTCAGATGATGGCCGCCGAGGCGCGCTACCTTGTGCGCTTCGTTCATCGTTTGCAGCATCGAGAACGATGTGCCGCCGCCGACGTCGGTGGCGAGCGCGATCGGCATGCCGGCCGCGTCGGCCTTGTCGAAATCGAACAGGCCGCTGCCGAGGAACAGGTTCGAGGTCGGGCAGTGCGAGGCGAGCGCGCCGGTCTGCGCCATGCGCCGGCGGTCTTCTTCGTCGAGATGGATGCAATGGCCGTACACCGCGCGGCGGCGCAGCAGGCCGTAGTGATCGTAGATGTCGAGATAGCTGCGGTGGCCGGGGAACAGATCGGCTACCCACTTCACTTCGTCGGTGTTTTCGGCGACGTGGCTCTGGATGAAGAGGTCCGGATGCTGTTGCGCGAGCGCGCCGCAGGCTTCGAGCTGCGCTTCGGTCGAGGTCGGCGCGAAGCGTGGCGTGAGCGCGTACATCTGCCGGCCGCGATTGTGCCAGCGGCCGATCAGCTCGTCGCTGTCGTCGTAGCCCGATTGCGCGGTGTCGCGCAGAAACTCGGGGCAGTTGCGGTCCATCAGCACCTTGCCCGCGACCATGCGCAGATTGCGCGCCTCGCTCGCGGCAAAGAGCGCCTCGGCCGACTGCTTGTGGACCGTGCAGTAGACGAGCGCGGTGGTCGTGCCGCACGCGAGCAGTTCGTCGACGAAGAAGTTCGCGGTGTCGTTCGCATAGGCCGGGTCGGCGAAGCGGCGCTCGGTCGGGAACGTGTACGTGTCGAGCCACGGCAGCAATCCCGGCGCCGGCGACGCGATCATGTCGGTCTGCGGATAGTGGATGTGCGTGTCGATGAAGCCCGGCACGATCAGCTTGTCGCGCCGGTCTACGAGCTGGGTGCCGGGCGCGAGCCGCGCGGCGAGCGTCGCATATGCATCGGCCGCGACGACGCGGCCGTCCTCGACGATCAGCAGACCGTCTTCGTGGAAGACCGCCGCGTTCGGCGAGTGCGCGGGATCGCCGGTGAAGGTCAGCAGTTGCGCGCGGAATGCGGTTTGCGCGGCGGGCGTGGTGTGAGCCGATGCAGTCATGGAAAAGCTGTCTCCGAATGTTGAAATCTGGGCGAAAAATGGCGTGGTGGCGCTTGCATTCGCGCGGGTTCTTCTGCGCGAGCGCAACCGATGCCGCCGGCTAGCGCCTTCGCTCGGCGCTTCCGGCTAAAGCTCCCGGTTAAAGCCCCGGTTAAATAAGGCCGCGTCAGTGCGGACCGTTCTCTTGCCAGTGCGCGTCGAGCTTCGCGATCAGCGCGTGGCGTTCCTCGGGCGTCACGAACGACGCCTCGAAGCCGTTGCGGATGATCGTGTAGACCTCGGCGGCATCGAGCTTCAGCGCGTCGATCGTCGCGAGGTAGTTCGCGTTCACGTAGCCGCCGAAGTAGGCCGGGTCGTCGGAATTGACGGTCACCGCGACGCCGCGCTCGAGCAGGTCCTTCAGCGTGTGTTGGGTCATATCGTCGAACACGCACAGCTTGAGGTTCGACAGCGGGCACACGGTCAGCGCGACGCGCGTGTCGGCCAGCCGCGTGACGAGCGCCGGGTCTTCGATGCTGCGCACGCCGTGATCGACGCGATCCACCTTCAGCACGTCGAGCGCTTCGTAGACGTACGAGGGCGGCCCTTCCTCGCCTGCATGCGCGACGAGCTTCAGGCCGAGCGCGCGCGCCTTCGCGAACACGCGCTCGAACTTCGAGGGCGGATGGCCGCGCTCCGACGAATCGAGCCCGACGCCGATCAGCCGATGCCGGTACTGCTCGAAGAGCGGCCGCGCTTCGTCGAAGGTGGCGAGCGCGTCTTCCTCGGACAGATGGCGCAGGAAGCACAGGATCAGCTTGCTCGACATGCCGCGTTTTTCAGCGTCGGCCAGCGCGCGCTCGATGCCGGCCACCACCGTGGCGATCGGCACGCCGCGTTCGGTGTGTGTCTGCGGATCGAAGAAGATTTCGCTGTGGATCACGTTGTCGGCGAGGCAGCGCTCGACGTAGGCCATCGTCATGTCGTAGAAGTCCTGCTCGTGCAGCAGCACGCTCGCGCCCGCGTAGTAGATGTCGAGGAACGATTGCAGATCGGTGAACGCGTAGGCGGCGCGCAAGGCTTCCACCGATTCATAGGCGAGCTTCACGCCGTTGCGTTGCGCGAGCGCGAAGATCAGCTCGGGTTCGAGCGAGCCTTCGATGTGAATGTGCAGCTCGGCCTTCGGGGCGCGCGCGGTTTTGTCGGCGAGTGAAAGCGGGGTAGCGGTGGTGGTGTTCATCGTGGTTTGGAATGGTGTGTTGGATAACTATCGGTATGCACGGCATGCGTGATCGGCGCGGTGCGCGGCCCGCGGATCACACCGCCTGCGACGCGCGGCGCCCGCCCGCGTTCGCCTCGACGGCCTGCAGAACCTGCGCGGCCGCCGAGATCGCGATGATCTCGGGCGACTTGTCGACGATGCCGTCGACGCCGAGCGGGCACTTCATGCGTGCGATCCATGCCGGATCGATGCCGCGCGCCGCGAGCCGGTGCTCGAACTGCTTGCGCTTGCTGTGCGAGCCGATCATGCCGAAGAACGCGAAGTCGCCGCGCCGCAGGATGCGCTCGGCCAGCTCGAGGTCGAGCGCGTGGTTGTGCGTCATCACGACGAAGTACGTGTTCGGCGCGGCCTGGTCGATCGCTTCGTCGGGCGCGTCGTTCGCATCGATCGTCACGTTCGGCGCGTGCAGCGTGTCGAGCGCGGGAAACTGCGCGTCGCGCTCGTCGACCCAGCGCACCGTGCACGGCAGCGTCGCGAGCACGCGCACGAGCGCCGCGCCGACGTGACCGGCGCCGAACAGCACGACCGCGAATTCGCCGGGGGCGATCGTTTCGGTCAAGAGCGCGCTGCTGTCGTCGAAACCGGCGCCGTCCCACAGCAGACAATCGGCCGTGTCGATGCCGGGCTCGGGATCGGACAGCATGACCGCGGTGGGCGCGGGGCCGAATGATACGCTACGCACGGTCGATTGACCGGCCGCGAGGCGCTTCACGAGCGAGGTGATCCAGCCGAGATCGCCGACGTCGAGCCGCTCGAACGAGAGAATCACGGCGCCGCCGCAGCACTGGCCGAGGCTCGGCCCCAGCGCGAAGCGTTCGAGCCGGCGCGTATGCGGTGCGCGCATGCCGTCGCGCAGCACCTGGCGCGCGGTCTCGATCGCCTTCCATTCGAGATGCCCGCCGCCGATCGTATGTTTGGCCGCCTCGCGCGTGACGATCATCTTCGTGCCGGCCTCGCGCGGCGCCGAACCTTCGGCACGCGCGACCGTGACGAGCACGGCGGCGTCGCCGTGGGCGAGCAGGTGTTGCAGGTCAGTGAGCCAGGTTTGCATCCGGCGGTTCTCCGTGCGAAGCCGCGCAAGATGCCGGCGCGGCGGGTGGCGTAGGGTGGTCGGCGCTGGCGGGCGGCGTTGCGTGGGTGGATGCCTGTGTTGTCGCGCAGGTTGCGGCATCGGTTGCCGCGCAGGTTACCGTACGTGCCGCCGTCGGTTCGGACGGGTTGGCGCTTTGCAACGCGTCGAGCGCATCGAGTATCGCTTCGGGCGTGGCCGGCGCGCGCAATGGCGGCGCCTCGATTGCGCCCGGCGCCGCGGCCGCGATCGCGTCGCGAAGCGCGAGGAACACCGAAAACGGCAGCAGCAGCGGCGGTTCGCCGACCGCCTTCGAGCGGAACACGGTCGGCTCCGCGTTGCTGTTTTCGTAGAGCCGCACGTGGAACGCGGCGGGCGTGTCGCTGACCGCCGGAATCTTGTACGTGGACGGCGCGTGCGTCATCAGACGGCCCTCGCGGTTCCACCACAATTCCTCGCTCGTGAGCCAGCCCATGCCCTGGATGAAGCCGCCCTCGACCTGGCCGAGATCGATCGCCGGGTTGATCGACTGGCCCGCGTCGTGCAGCACGTCCGCGCGCACGAGCTTCCATTCGCCGGTCAGCGTATCGATCACGACTTCCGACACCGCCGCGCCATACGCGAAGTAGTAGAACGGATGGCCGGTCAGCGTCTGCGCATCCCAATGCACCTTCGGCGTCGAGTAGAAACCGTCGGACCACAGCTGCACGCGCGCGAGATAGGCGGCATTGACGATCTGTTCGAACGGCAGTGCGCCGCCGTTCGCGGCTACCTTGCCGTGTGCGAACTGTACGTCGTTGGCGTCGCCGCCGAGCCGTTGCGCCGCGAGTTCGGCGAGGCGCGCGCGGATCGTTCGCGCGGCGGCTTCCGCGGCCTTGCCGTTCAGATCGCTGCCGGTCGATGCGGCCGTTGCCGACGTATTCGCGACCTTCGACGTATCGGTGGCCGTCACGCGTACGCGCGCGAGCGGCAAGCCGAACTGGTTCGCGACCACCTGCGCGACCTTCGTGTTGAGCCCCTGGCCCATCTCGGTGCCGCCATGATTGACGAGTACGGAGCCGTCCTTGTAGACGTGCACGAGCGCGCCGGCCTGGTTCAGGAACGGCACGTTGAACGAGATGCCGAACTTGACCGGCGAAAACGCGAGGCCGCGCTTGAGCACGGGGCTGGTCGCGTTGAATGCGGCGAGCGCCGCGCGGCGTGCGCGATAGCCGCTCGAAGCGAGCAGCGCGTCGGTGAGCGGCGCGATGATGTTGTCCTCGACACGCTGCCCGTACGGCGTCGTATCGCGCTCGCCGATGCCGTAGTAGTTCGCGAGCCGCACGTCGAGCGGATCGAGCCGCAGCTCGCGCGCGATGTCGTCGAGCAGCACTTCCATGACGAGCGCGCCCTGCGGTCCGCCGAAGCCGCGAAACGCGGTGTTCGACTGCGTATTCGTCTTGCAGCAGAGCGCGACGATATCGACGTCGGAGAGGTAGTACGCGTTGTCGAAGTGGCACACCGCGCGCGTCGCGACCGCGCCCGAGAGATCGGCCGAATAGCCCGCGCGCAACGCGATTTCGACGCGCACGCCGAGCAGGCGACCGCGGTCGTCGAAACCCGCTGCGTATTCGTAGATCGCGTCGTGGCGCTTGCCGGTGATCATGAAGTCGTCGTCGCGATCGGCGCGCAGCTTGACCGGCCGGCGCAGGTGCCGTGCCGCGAGCGCGGCCACGCAGGCGAACAGCGCCGACTGCGATTCCTTGCCGCCGAAGCCGCCGCCCATGCGCCGGCATTCGCAGACGACGTTGTGCGCGGGCCAGCCGAGCATATGCGCGACGACCTGCTGCATTTCGCTCGGATGCTGCGTCGAGCTATAGACGAGCATGCCGTCCATTTCCTTCGGCACCGCGTAGGCGATCTGGCCTTCGAGATAGAACTGCTCCTGGCCGCCGACTTCGAAGCGGCCTTCGAGCCGATGCGGCGCGGCGGCTATTTTCGCGTCGGGCTCGCCGCGCCGCAGATGCAGCGGCGGCAGCACGAACTGCCGCGCGGCTTTCGCTTCGGCGGCGGTGAGGAGCGCGTCGAGCGGCTCGTAGCGCAGCACGTCGTCGCTTTTCGCGAGCGCGGCGGCGCGGCGCGCGAGTTCATGCGTCTCGGCGATCACCGCGAAGACCGGCTGACCCAGATAGAGCACCTCGCCGTCGGCGAAAATCGGGTCGTCGTGCAGCACCGGGCCACAATTGTTTTCACCGGGGATGTCGGCGGCGCTCAGCACGGCGAGCACGCCGGGCGCGTTGCGCACCGCGTCGAGGTCCATCGAGACGATGCGCGCATGCGCGTGGCGCGACAGGCCGAGCGCCGCGTGCAGCGTGCCGTGCAATTCGGCGATGTCGTCCGTGTAGGTGGCTTCGCCGCTGACGTGCAGCGCGGCGGATTCGTGCGGCAGCGGGGCGCCGATCGAGGCGTCGGTCGTTGCGTCGTTCGTGACGTCGCTCGATGCGGTGGCGCGTTGTCCGGCGTGCTGGCCCGCGTGTTCGACAAAGACATCGGTACGGTTCATCGCGGCGCCTCCTTGGCGAGCGGCGCGGCAGGCGTGTTTGCTGCGTGCGTCGTATTCGCTGCGTCCGTTGCATCCGACGCTTCCGCTTCGAAGGCGAACGCGTTCACGTCGCACAGCGCGAGCGGCGCATCGTCGCGCGTTTCGAGGTAGAAGCGCCACAGCAGATTGCGCGCGACCTTGAGCCGGTACGCGCTCGATGCGCGCATGTCGGTGAGCGGCTGGTAATCGGCGGCGAGCGCATCCATCGCGCGGCGCACGGTCGCTTCGTTCCATGCCGCGCCGTCGAGCACCGCTTCGGTTTGCGTGGCCCGCTTCGGCGTGGCCGCCATGCCGCCGAACGCGATGCGGGCCGCGCGGAGGGTGCCGGGCGTTTCCTCGCGGGTTGCGCCGTGAGTTTCGTCGAGCATTTCAGCGTGGGCCGCAGCGCGCATTTCACCGCGAGGCTCGCCGCTTCCGCCGATGCGCAACGCGAACGCCCCACACACCGCCGAGATGTCCTGGTCGTAACGCTTCGACACCTTGTAGGTGCGAAAACGCAGATTGCCGGCCGGGCGCGGCACGCGCAGCGCCATCACGAATTCGCCGGCCGCGAGCGCGGTCTTCTGATAGCCGAGGTAGAACGCGTCGAGCGGCAGCGTGCGGGTCGTGCGTGCGCGGCGCAGCACGACCTCGGCGCCGAGCGCGAGCAGCGCGGGCATCGAGTCGCCGATCGGCGAGCCGTTCGCGACGTTGCCGCCGAGCGTGCCCGCATTGCGGATCGGCCGCGAGGCGAAGCGCGTCCACAGCTCGGCGAGTTCGGGGTAGTCGACGGCGAGCGCCGCGAAGGCGTCTTCGAGCGTGACGGCCGCGCCGATCGTCAGCGTCTGCGCATCGCGCTCGATCGTCTTCAGTTCGGCGACGTTGCCCGTGTACAGCAGGTCACCGAGGTCGCGGAACTGCTTGGTGACCCACAGGCCGACGTCGGTACTGCCGGCGACGATGCTCGCGTCGCCGTGTTGCGCGCGCAGCGCCGCGAAGACGTCGAGCGTGACGGGCGCATAGAAAGTGGGGGAGCCGAAAGCGGCGCCGCGCGCGTCGGGGGCGCGGTATTCGAAGGTGTCGTCGCGTTGCAGCGTGCGCAGCGTGGCCGCGATGGCCTCGCGATCGAGCGCGACGCGCGGATACCGAGCGTAGTCGAACATCCTCTGCGTGGCCTCGACGATCGGCCGGTAGCCGGTGCAGCGGCACAGATTGCCGGACAGCGCGGCGTTGATTTCGTCGCGGGTCGGCAAGCCGGCGCTCGCGGGCTGGTTTTCGTAGAGCGCCCACATCGACATCACGAAGCCGGGCGTGCAGAAACCGCATTGCGAGCCGTGGCAGTCCACCATGGTCTGCTGCGCCGGATGCAGCGCGCCGTTCGCGGCGCGCAGGTCTTCGACGGTGAAGAGGGCGCGGCCGTCGAGCGTCGGCAGGAACTGGATGCAGGCGTTGACCGCTTTCAGCGCGAGGCCGCCGTGTGAGCCGTGTGCGTCGAGTTCGCCGGTCACGACCGTGCAGGCGCCGCAATCGCCCTCGGCACAGCCTTCCTTGGTGCCGGTGCAGCGCAGGTCCTCGCGCAGGTGCTGAAGCACGGTGCGCGTCGCCGGGACGCCCGCGATCTCGCGGACGAACCCCTGGTGATAGAAGCGGATGGTTTGCGTTGTCATGGCGAATCGAAAGACAGTGCGGACCGGGCGCGCGTTACGCATGGGGTCGCCGAAGCCGGCCTCGCGCACGTAGATCGCCATCCATACCCGAAGATAGCACTACCTCGTTCCGAAAATATTTCCCGGTTCGCATGAAGCTTATTCGGCGGCGGTCATGACCTTTGTACGATTCGCGCGGGGGCGGGAAGTTGCGTGGGGGCTTGATGCGGGCGACGGTGCGTGGTGCGCCCGGACCGTGCAGTTGCGGCGGCGCGCTTGTGGAGCCGAGGCGGCGCGCAGGCGGGGAATGGCGGGGAATGACGGGAAGCGGCGAAGAACGGCGCGATTTTCGGCGCAGAAGTGCAGAAGCCGCTGGCGACAGGGCTGTTAGCGGGACCGCGAAGCCCAGCCGCGTCCAACCCCGTCAACCGGACCCGCCCCGCCCGACCAATCCATTCAGCTGATGCGGCGGCGATTCCGGACCAGGCTCGACACGAGCACGAGAAACGCGACGACGAACCCGACCAGCGACCACATCGGCAGCGTGAGGCCGAGAATCGGCGGATAGGCGGTTTCGCACAGGCCCGCGACCTTGAACACGCCCGGCAGCCAGTGCGCGGGCGGCAGGCTGTCCACGACCGGCTGCAGCGCGTCGAAGCCGCAGCTGAAGCCCGGATTCGCCTGCACGTACACGTGCCGCACCGCGGTGACGATGCCTCCCAGCGCCGACAGCGCCGCGAGCACTTCGAGCAGACGCACGCCGCGCCAGTTGTTGAAGCGCGCGCCGAGGAACGCGAAGATCGCGATCAGCAGGAAGAAGTAACGCTGGATGATGCACAACGGGCACGGGTCTTCGTGCAGGAAAAACTGCAGGTACAACGCACCGCCCACGAGGGCGACGCAGATCAGGCCAAGCAGAACCAGCAGGGAGCGCTCGCGGCGCAGCATCGCGGAGTCGTTGTTCATGGATCGTCGGGTTGTCTGAAAACGGAAAGGACGGGTGCCCGCGATTCTAGCGCGAACCCCTGTTATGTCGCTGATGTGCCGCTGATTGCGCCGTGATGCGCGCGACCGCGCGGCGAACCGCACTGCGGCGTGCCAATCGCCTGCGCCTCGCGAGCCGCGTCGTGTGCAGGGCATCGCCGCGCGTCTCGCGAGTCGCGCCGCACCCGGCAAATTGCCGCAGGTCTCGCAAACCGCGCGACGCTCAGCGAATCCGCCGAATCCGCCGCGCTCCGCGCTACCCCGCGCTCAGCGAATCGCGTTCAGCACCGCCTCGGCCGCGCGGCCGATCGCGAGCAGCGTGTCGTCGGCGTGCGGCGCGCCCGCCAGCATCAGACCGACCGGCGCGTCGCCGCGCAGATGGCACGGCAGCGACAGCGCGCAGCTATCGAGGAAGTTGAACGCGCTCGGATTGCGCAGGATCAGCGCGTTGGTGCGGGTGAACGTGTCGTCGTCGTGGAGCAGGTCGGCGAGGCGCGGCGGCACGACCGGCACGGTCGGCGCCACGACCGCGTCGCAGTGCTGCCAGAGCGTGCGTGCGGCTTCGTCGAGCATGGCGGCGCGCTCGGCGAGCAGGTCCAGATAGTCGGTGGCGCGGGCCGACTGCCCCTTCATGATGCGCGCGAGCACGCGCGGATCGTACTGCTCGCGGTGCTTGTCGAGCAGCGGACGGTGCCACGCATAGGCCTCGATCGACGCAAAGCTGAAGCGGTTGATCTCGGGCAGGCGCTCGAGCGGCGCGAAACGCACCTCGCTGACGATCGCCCCGGCCGCTTCGAGGTGCTTGAGCGCGGTGTCGAGCGCGCGCGCGACCTCGGGCTCGACGCCGTCGGTGACGAAGTGGGTCAGCACGCCGAGGCGCACGCCTTCGAGCGGCCGCGCGGCCGGAATACGCGGTTCGAGCCCCGCGAGGATCCGGTCGACCAGCGCGCAGCAGGCGACCGAGACGCCGATCGGCCCGAACGAATCGAGCGTCGACGAGAGCGGCACGCCGCCCTGCTTCGGGATGCGCGCGGCGGTCGGCTTGAAGCCGGTCAGGCCGCACAGCGCGGCCGGAATGCGGATCGAGCCGCCGGTGTCGGTGCCGAGCGCGATCGCGGCCATGCCGTCGGCGACCGAGGCCGCCGCGCCCGACGACGAGCCGCCCGAAATCCGCTCGTCGCCTTTCACGCCGCGCCGGTACGGCGAGAGCGGATGGCCGTAGTGCGGGTTCAGGCCGAGTCCGGAAAACGCGAACTCGCTCATGTTGGTGCGCCCGACGAGCACGGCGCCAGCCCGCTTCAGACGGGCCACCGTGACGGCGTCGGCCTGCGCGGCGGGTGCGTCGGCGAGCGCGATCGAGCCCGCGCGGGTCGGCTGTCCCTCGATGTCGAACAGGTCCTTGATCGACACCGGAATGCCGGCGAGCGGCGAGAGCACGGTGCCGGCCGCGCGCAGGCGGTCGTGTGCGTCGGCGGCGGCGCGCGCGGCCTCGGCGTCGACGTGGATGAACACGGATGCGCCCTGGCCGGCCGGATCGGCGATCCTGTCGAGCGCGGTTTCGACGAGCGCACGGCTCGTGGTGCGGCCGGCGGCGAGATCGGCGGCAAGCTGGGCAAGCGGCGGGAACGGCGTGAATTCAGTGGCCATGATGTCGGTGGAAGTCCGGTAAGCGCGGTGGTCGCGGCACGGGTCGAGCCGGCGGGAATGTCGTCTGCATTGTAGAGCACGGTTTTGCGCGGGCATGGCGCGGCACGCAGGGCGCGCAGCGGTCGGCCTGCGCTTCATGCCTCGTACCGATGCCGATGCCAGCGCGACGCCGACACGGCGGAGCCGCCCCCGGTCCGTTTGTTAAACTGCGCTGGGAAATTACTTTTTGTAAGGAAGGCGTTCATGCACCATGGCATTGGCTTCATTCAGGATCTGGCCGTCGTGATGGCGCTGGCCGGCGTCGTCACCGTGCTGTTTCATCGCCTGAAGCAGCCGGTGGTGCTCGGCTATATCGCCGCCGGCGTAATCATCGGGCCGTACACGCCGCCGTTCCAGCTGATCCACGACGAGCAGACGATTCAGACGCTCGGCGAGCTCGGCGTCGTGTTCCTGATGTTTTCGCTCGGTCTCGAATTCAGTCTGCGCAAGCTGTTCAAGGTCGGCGCGACGGCGATCGTCGCCGCGCTCTCCGAGATCGTGCTGATGCTGTGGATCGGCTACGAGATCGGCAGCGCGTTCGGCTGGAGTCCGATGGATTCGCTGTTTCTCGGCGCGATCCTCGCGATCTCGTCGACGACGATCATCGTCAAGGCGCTGTCCGACCTCGGCCTCAAGCGCGAGGGCTTCGCGCAGCTCGTGTTCGGCATCCTGATCGTCGAGGACATTCTCGGCATCGCGATGCTCGTGCTGCTGACCGGCATCGCGCAGACCGGGCAGCTGTCCGCCGGGCTCGCGGCGGTCACGCTCGGCAAGCTGCTGCTCTTCATGACGGTGTCGCTGATCGTCGGCGTGCTGCTCGTGCCGCGCGCGCTCAATTACGTCGCGCGCGCCCACAGCGACGAGATGCTGCTCGTGTCCGTGCTCGGCTTCTGCTTCGGCTTCTGTCTGCTGGTGGTCAAGCTCGACTACAGCATCGCGCTCGGCGCGTTCCTGATCGGCGCGATCATGGCCGAGTCGCGCCATCTGCACCGGATCGAGCATCTGATCGCGCCGCTGCGCGACGCGTTTTCGGCGATCTTCTTCGTGACGATCGGCCTCATGCTGAACCCGGCCGTGATCCTCGACTACGCGTGGCCGATCGCCATCATCACGTTCGCGGTGATTGTCGGCAAGATCGTCTCGTGCGGGCTCGGCACGTTCCTCGCGGGCCGCGACGGACGCACGGCGATGCGCGTCGGCATGACTGTCTCGCAGATCGGCGAGTTCTCGTTCATCATCGCGTCGCTCGGTCTCACGCTGAAGGTGACGAGCGCGTTTCTGTACCCGATCGCGGTGGCGGTCTCGGCGCTGACCACGCTGACGACGCCGTACCTGATCCGCGTGGCCGATCCGCTCACGCGCCGCCTCGCGCGCGCGATGCCCGCGACGCTCTCCAACGCGTTCGGTCTGTACGGGCAATGGCTGCGCAGCCTGAGCACCGGCAGCGGCGAGCCGACGCTGTTCGGCATGACGCGGCGGATCATCCTGCAGATCGCGGTGAATCTCGCGCTCGTCGCGGCGATTTTTCTGACCGTGTCGTATAGCGCGCCGCATACCGGCAAGCTGCTCGGGCACTGGCTCGGCGACGAATCGCTGCAGCGCGTCGTGCAGTGGAGCGTGGCGCTCGTCGTGTCGCTGCCGTTTCTCGTGGCGGTCTATCGCAAGACGAAGTCGCTCGCGCTGCTGCTCGCCGAGGTCGGCGTGCAGCCGGCGACGGCGGGGCGCTTCACGAGCGCGCTGCGTTACGCGATCTCCGATCTCGTGCCGATCGTCTCGATGCTCGGCGTGTTTCTGCTGGTGGCCGCGCTGTCGGGCAGCATCCTGCCGCCGACCGGTCTGCTCGTCGCGGTGCTGGTTTGCGCGGCGCTGCTGCTCGCGCTCGTATGGCGCTGGTGCGTGAAGATTCACGCATCGATGCAGATCGCCTTGCGGGAAACTTTCGACGAGCAGCCGGACCCCTGAAGCGCGGGCGCAAAAGGGTGATGCAGGGATATGACGCCGCTGCGTGTCACGCTCCGTAACAATGTGAGCAATTGTGTGTGGGTTTGCCGGGCCTGCCGCGCTGACGGATAATCGGGGCATATTCATTCGTTCGCGTGGAAGGCGCCTGTCCGACAGTCATGAGCGAAAATCAACCCGAAAACGCCGGCACGACCGGCGCTTCCTCACCGGTGCCGGGTTCGCCCGCGCCGTCCACCACACCGGTAACCGGCGCCGCGCCATCTGCGGCGGCAGCCTCGTTACCTCCATCGCATGAAGATGCCGCCGCGTCGCCGGCCGCGGACTCCCCGAGCCCGGCCGAC
>NZ_JAAGPQ010000080.1:0-37258 GCF_017104985.1 Paraburkholderia sp. Ac-20342
TCGCGGGCGCCGGCCTCGTGGGTGGCGACGGCAGCGCTTGCCGTCGCGGCGGCCTTGCCCGCCTTGCCCGTTGCGTTGCCTGTTGCACGGTTCGCGTTCGCCGCGCTCGCCGCTTGCGGCGTCATCGCTTTGGCGGACTGCCTGCCGGTCACACCGCCCGCGTGCGCCGCCGTCGGGAGACGCGCCGGCGCCGCACCGCCCGCGACTGTCCAGCCGCTCAGCACGGCCTGCAACTGGCGCGTCTGATCTTCGAGCGACGCCGCCGCGGCCGCCGCCTGCTCGACCAGCGCGGCGTTCTGCTGCGTGACCGAATCCATCTGCACGACCGCGCGATTGACCTGCTCGATGCCGCCCGACTGCTCTTCCGAGGCGGCGCTGATCTCGCCCATGATGTCGGTCACGCGCCGCACCGCCTGGACGATCTCGTCCATCGTCGTGCCCGCACGGCCCACCAGTTCCGAGCCGCTGTGCACCTTGTCGGCCGAATCGCCGATCAGCTCCTTGATCTCCTTCGCGGCGCTCGCGCTGCGCTGCGCGAGGCTGCGCACTTCGCCCGCGACGACCGCGAAGCCGCGCCCCTGCTCGCCGGCGCGCGCGGCTTCGACCGCCGCGTTCAGCGCGAGGATGTTGGTCTGGAACGCGATGCCCTCGATCACGCCGATGATGTCGACGACCTTGTCCGAACTGCTCGCGATCGCCTGCATCGTCGTGACGACCTGGCTCACCACGTCGCCGCCGCGCGTCGCGATGTCGGATGCGTTCACGGCAAGCTGGCTCGCCTGGCGCGCGTTCTCGGCGTTCTGCCGCACGGTGCCGGTCAGCTGATCCATGCTCGACGCGGTTTCCTGCAACGACGCGGCCTGCTGCTCGGTGCGCTGCGACAGATCGGTGTTGCCCATGGCGATTTCGCGCGCGCCGGTATCGATCGACTCGGTGCTGCTACGCACCGCGCGCACCATCGTCGCGAGGCTTTCCTGCATGCGCCGGATGCCGTCGAACAGCCGGCCGATTTCATTGCGGCTGAACACCTCGACGGTGCCCGACAGATCGCCCGCGGCAATGCGCTCGAAGCAGGCGGTCGCGTCCGCGAGAGGCTGCACGATGAGCCGGCCCAGCGCGAAGCGGATGCCGAACACGAGCAGCAGCGCGAGCACGGTCACGGCGCCGATCAGCGTCATCATCAGCGAGGCATTGGACTGCGCGCTCGCCTGCTGATCGAGCACGCTCTGCTGCAACGCCTTGATGACCGCGGCCGAAGCCGTGTCGTAGGCGATGAACATCGGGCTGATCTTCATGTCGGCGATCGCGTGATACGCGTCGAGGTTGTTCGCGTTCAGCGCGGCGAACTCCGCGTCCACGCCGTCGTGCATCACGGTCGTGTGTTTGGCGGCCACGTCGTCGAGCAACGCCTGATCGACGCCGTGCTTCGGCGTGTCGAGATACACCTGCCAGCTCTGATTGCCCTTATCGAGCAATTCCTGCGCCCGGCCGAGCGTCTGCTTCGCTTCGTCCGCATTGCCCGCCGCCGTCATCGTGTTGAAGCGGTCGACCGCGACGCGCGCGCGCAGCAGATACGCCGACGCGTCGTCGAGCGCATGCATCGCGACGAACTCGCCGCGCGCGAGGCGATCGAGCGAAGCGCTGGCGCGCTTGAGCGCCGTCAGCCCGAGCGCGCCGGCCACCACGGTCAGCGCAACCAGAAAAATCCCCACCATCGTCAGCGAGGTGCGGATCGACCACCTGCTCAGCATCTTGACGCTCCCATTGCCATGTTTTCCTTGCGGTTTGCCTTGCTGCTGCCGTTCACGCGGCGCTCAGACGCCGAGCGTTTCGGTCAGCGCCATCTCGGAGCTGGTCATGAGCTTCTCGATGTCCATCAGGATCAGCATGCGGCCGTCGACCGTGCCGAGGCCCGTCAGGTACTCGGTCGTCAGCGTCGCGCCGAATTCGGGCGCCGGCATGATCTGGTCGACCGCGAGCGTGAGCACGTCCGAGACGCCGTCGACGACCATGCCGACCACGCGATGCGCGACGTTCAGGATGATCACGACGGTCTGATGGTCGTACTCGACGCGGCCCAGATGGAACTTGATGCGCATGTCGACGATCGGCACGATGATGCCGCGCAGGTTGATGACGCCCTTGATGAACTCGGGCGCATTGGCGATGCGCGTCACGTTGTCGTAGCCGCGGATTTCCTGCACCTTCAGGATGTCGATGCCGTACTCTTCGGCGCCGAGCGTGAAGACGAGGAATTCCTGACCGCCGGCGTCCGCCTGCTGCGTGTCGCGGCGACCGTTCGCTCCGCTCGCGGCGCTCGAATTGATGGATTGGACTTCTGCCACGTTAGCCCCCAAACGGTTGGGATGAAATGGGTTGAATGTGTGTTGCGGAGACTGCCGGTGCGGATGCCGCCCGCGCGGTCGTGCCGCCCGTGCCGCCTATGCCGCTCATACCTCTTGTGCCTCTTGCGCCGCTCATGCCCGGCCTCACGCGAGACTCATCGCGCCGTGCCCATGCGCATGACGCGATTCGCGATTGAGCGCCGCCACGTCCACGATCAGCGCGACACTGCCGTCGCCGAGAATGGTCGCGGCGGAAATGCCGTGTACCTTGCGGTAGTTCGTTTCCAGATTCTTCACGACCACCTGCTGCTGGCCGACCAGTTCGTCGATCAGCATCGCGAAGCGGCGCCCCTCGGTCTGCATGATCGTGACGATGCTCTGGGTCGGGTCCTGCTTCGCATCCGCGACGTTGAACACTTCGTGCAACGCGACGAGCGGCAGATATTCGCCGCGCACGCGCACCACGCGCTCGCCGTTGGCGACCGTGTAGATGTCTTCGGCCAGCGGCTGCAGCGACTCCATCACGAAGTTCAGCGGCAGGATGAAAATCTCGTTGCCGACCTTCACCGACATGCCGTCGAGAATCGCGAGCGTGAGCGGCAAGACGATGCGCGTGGTGCTGCCCTTGCCTGCGTGCGACGTGATCTCGACGTGACCGCCCATCGACTGGATGTTGCGCTTCACCACGTCCATGCCGACGCCGCGGCCCGACACGTCCGTGACCTGCTCCGCCGTCGAGAAGCCCGGCAGGAAGATCAGGTTCCAGACTTCCTCGTCGCTCATCGTGTCGCTGACCTGCATGCCCTGCCTGGCCGCCTTCGCGAGAATCTTGTCGCGGCGCAGGCCCGCGCCGTCGTCGCTGACCTCGATCACGATGTTGCCGCCGTGGTGCGCCGCCGACAGCACCAGCTGGCCAGTCGAATCCTTGCCCGCCGCGCGCCGCGCTTCCACGGTTTCGATGCCGTGGTCGAGACTGTTGCGCACGAGATGCGTGAGCGGATCGATGATCCGTTCGATGAGGCTCTTGTCGAGCTCGGTCGCCTGACCGAAGGTGACGAGTTCGACCTCCTTGCCGAGTTTCGCCGCGAGATCGCGCACCAGACGCGGGAAGCGGCTGAACACGTAGTCCATCGGCATCATGCGGATCGACATCACCGCTTCCTGCAGATCGCGCGCGTTGCGTTCGAGTTGCGCCATGCCGTTGAAGAGCCGGTCGTGCAGCGCCGGGTCGAACGTGCTGGTGGTTTCCGCAAGCATCGCCTGCGTAATCACCAGTTCGCCGACGAGGTTGATCAACTGATCGACCTTCTCGACGCCGACGCGAATCGAACTGCCTTCGCCATTGGCCGCCGCCGCGGCCGTCCGGCCCGCCTTGCGGTCCGGGTCGGCGGGTGCGCCGGCAGCGGGCTTCGCCGCCGCTGTTGCCTGAGCCTCCTGAACCGCCTGAGCCGCTTGCACCGACACGGCTGACGACGCCCCCGGCTCGGCGCCGCCGGTCTCACTGGCTGCGCCCGCGGGCGCAGCCAGTGAGACCGCAGTGGCCGACACGGCCGCATGCTCCGAGTAACCGACCGGCTGCGCCGCCGGAACAGCGCTCGCGACATACACGGTTTGCGCCGGCGACTGAGTGGCAGCATCGGGCGTTCCAGGTTCGCCTTGCTGCGCCTCATCCGCCGGTGCGATGCCGCGGCCGATCGAGATCTGACTTTCGTCGATCACGAAACAGCACACGGCGATGATGTCGTCGGAAGGTACGTCGGTCGAAAGCCACAGCATCAGATCGCTGCCGCTCTTGACCTGCCCGACGATATTGCCCAGGTTGCCCAGCTCTTCGGCAAGCAGTTCCTGGTCTTTCTCTCCCACGCCCCGTAGCGTAATTTTCAGATGAGGACCGGCGCCGTCGGCCTTGGCTTCTGCCTCGCCGTCGCCGGTCCGTTCGCCCGCCGCCGCTTGCACCGCCTGTTCGACGACGTGCTCGGGCGGGGTGCCGTTTTGTTCTGGTGCCGCGTGTTCTGCTGCCTGTGCCTGCACTGGTACTTGCGCGGCTGCGACCGGTGCCTCGGCTTGTGCCACCGCTTGTGCCGTTTGCGCGACCGGTGCGGCCGCCGCCGGCGCCTCTGCCGGCGCGCCGCCCATGCGGCTTTCCGCATGCAGCTGTTCGAGCTTCGCGCAGATCGCGCGCGCCACCGCCGCATCGGGCTCGGCGCTCGCGCGGTAGTCGGCGAGCTGGCCCGACAGCACGTCCTTGGTTTCGAGGAACGTGTCGATCATGTCCTTGCGCAGCACGAGTTCGTTGTTGCGCGCGCGATCGAGCAGCGACTCGAGAATGTGCGTCGTCTCCGTGAGCGCAGTGAAGCCGAAGGTCGCCGCGCCGCCCTTGATCGAATGCGCGGCGCGGAAAATCGCCGCGAGGTCTTCGGGGTCCGGGTGCGCCACGTCCAGATTGAGCAGCAGTTGCTCCATCTGCGCGAGCAGTTCGTCCGCTTCGTCGAAGAAGGTCTGATAGAACTGTGTGATGTCGAGTGTCATGCCTGGGTCACCGCGAGAGTTCCTGTCTGAGCGTGAGCTGCCGTGCAGCCGCGTCGAGAGCTATGTACTGTGTCCGAAGGTGGCGCTTGCCGCACCGGTTCCGCCTGTCAGGTCGCTTCCGGCTCGGCCAGCGCCGCGACCAGTTCGGTCAGCAGGTCCGGGTCGAGCGGCTTTTCGATCCAGCCGGTCGCGCCCGCCTCGCGCGCCGCGCTCTTGAACGACTCGCCCGATTCCGTCGTGAGGACGAGAATCGGCGTCGCCTGGTACGCCGGATTGCCGCGCAGCGCGGCGATCAGATCGAGGCCGGTCCGGCCCGGCATGTGCTGGTCGGTCAGCACGAGATCGAACGACGTCGCGAGCGCGTTTTCGAGCCCCTCGTTGCCGTCCGCTGCGAGCGTGACCTCATAGCCGGCGCTCGTCAGCGTCGCGGCAAGGATCTGCCGCATCGATGCCGAATCGTCGATTGCCAGGATGTGCCTGATCATGAAAACCTCGCTGCGCTTAAACCCCGGCCCCGGGCGGAGCGCGCCGGCGAGGCGCGTTCCGGCCCGGCGGCCGAATCCTGTTCCTGTTACTGGGCCGGCGGCGTTGACGCCGTCGGCTTCGGTGCAGCCGTCGCCGGCTGCGCAAGTTTTTGCAGCAACGGCTTCGAGCCTGCTGCGTCGTCCGACAAGGTGGTCGTCGTCGAGTCGTCGTGATCGAGCGCCTCTTCCGACTTTTTGTTCAACACGATGATGCTGATGCGGCGGTTCTCCGGATCGAGCGGGTCCGCCTTGTTCAGGTTCTGCGTCGAGGCGAGGCCGAGCACGCGCATCACCTTCGCTTCGTCCATGCCGCCCGCGATCAGCTCGCGGCGCGACGCATTCGCGCGATCGGCCGACAGCTCCCAGTTGCTGTAGCCCTTCTCGCCGCCCGCGTACGGCACGGCGTCGGTGTGGCCCTGCACGATGATGCGGTTCGGCACGTCGTTCAGCGTGTGGCCGATCTCGCGCAGGATGTCGCGCATGTACGGCTCGACTTCGTCGTTGGCGGTCGCGAACATCGGCCGCTTCTGTGAATCGACGATCTCGATGCGCAGGCCCGTCAGCGTCGAGTCGATGCGGATCTGCTGCTTGAACTGGCGCAGCACCGGGTTCGCCTCGATCGCGGCCATCAGCTTGACCTGCAGGTCGTGCAGACGCACCTGCTCCTGGCGTTCGAGCTCGCCCTGCAACTGCTTCACCGAGTCCTCGTTGTTGTGCGACGCGCTGCGCTCGGCGCGGCTGCTGCTGCCGTCGGTCGAGCGGGTCACGCCCTGCGCGTCGGTCGAGATGTCGCGCCCGCCGCCCTTCAGGATGCTCGAATCCTCCGCGCTGCGATCGCCGCCCCACAGCGTGATCTTCAGCGGCTGGTTGAAGTAGTCGGCGATGCCGCGCAACTGCACCGTGGACGCCGAACTCAGCAGCCACATCAGCAGGAAGAACGCCATCATCGCGGTCATGAAGTCCGCGTACGCGAGCTTCCACGCGCCGCCGTGGTGGCCGGCCTTCTTCGGCGTGGAACGCTTGACGACGATCGCGCGGTCTTTGTCCTTGCTCATCGGTTTAGCCGCCTGGTTATTTGGCCTTGACGCGGCGCACGTGCTCTTCGAGCTCGGCGAACGACGGGCGCTCGGTCGAGAAGAGCACCTTGCGGCCGAACTCGACGGCAATGGCCGGCGCGTAGCCGTTCAGGCTCGCGAGGATCGTCACCTTGATGCACTGGAACATCTTGGTCGACTCGGTCACGCGCTGCTCGGCAACGCTCGCGAGCGGCCCGATCAGCCCGTACGAAAGCAGAATGCCGAGGAAGGTGCCGACCAGCGCCTGGGCGATCATCTCGCCGAGCACGGCGGGCGGCTTGTCGGCCGAGGCCATCGTGTGGACCACGCCCATCACCGCGGCGACGATGCCGAACGCCGGCATCGCGTCGCCGACCTTGGTCAGCGCGTGCGCGGGCGCTTCGCCTTCCTGGTGGTGCGTCTCGATCTCCTCGTCCATCAGGCTCTCGATCTCGAACGCGTTCATGTTGCCGCCGACCATCAGGCGCAGATAGTCGGTCAGGAATTCGATGATGTGCTTGTCGGCGAGAATCTTCGGGTACTGCGTGAAAATCGGGCTCTTCGACGGATCGTCGATGTCGGCCTCCAGCGTCAGCGTGCCTTCCTTGCGCGCCTTCGCGAGCAGGACGTAGAGGAGCGCCATCAGCTCCATATAGACGTCCTTGTTGTATTTGGCCCCCTTGAACAGGGTCGGGATGACGCGCAGCGTTGCCTTGATCGTCTTCATCCCGTTACCGAGAATGAACGCGCCGAATCCGGCGCCGGCGATCATCAGCACTTCAACGGGTTGCAGCAGCGCGCCGAGATGGCCGCCTTCGAGCGCGTAACCGCCGAAAACGGACAATAGCGTCACGAGTGTTCCCACGAAAATCAGCACTGCCGAGCCCTCACAAAAAAGCGACGGGAGCCGTCGTTAGTTTTGTTTACGGCAGTCGTGCGGAAAACTTTCGGGGAAAAGCGCTGCCGCGCTCGGGTGTGCGCCCGAGGCATCGGGGGCGTCGGGGGAAGGATCAGAGTCCAGCGGCGGCGGCGGCGAGCTCGGGCGTCATGGTGGCGCGCGCGGCATTGACTGCATTGACAGCACGCATGGCGGCCGTGGCCGTAGCTGCGGCGGTTGCGCCCACGGCGTCGCGGATGTTGCCTGCCCCGCGCGCCCTGGCGCCGGCCATCCCCACGGTTGCCGTTCTCGCGGGCGTGCCGGCACGCTCAGCCGATTTCTTCGTCTTGCCCGCGCGCGAGGGCGGCTGGCACAGCCCGCAGACGAAGCCGCGCCGCGGTTCGTGCGCGTGGGCGACGAAGTGTCCGCCGCAGCGGCAGCAGGTGCTCATCTGCAGCATGCCGGAGTCGAAGAAGCGCACGAGCGTCCATGCGCGCGTGAGGCTCAGCACCGGCTCGTCGCCGTGCAACTGAACATGTTCCAGATAGAGCCGGTAGCTCTTCACGATCGACTCGATCGCGCGGCAACCGCCGTGGTCCGTGATGAAGCGGTAGGTGTTGTAGAACAGGGACGAATGAAAGTTCGGCTGCCAGGTCATGAACCAGTCGGTCGAAAACGGCAGCATGCCCTTGGGCGGCGATACCCCTTTCAGTTCCTTGTACAGCCTGATGAGCCGGTCGCGCGACAGGCTGGTTTCCGCTTCCAGCAACTGCAGACGCGCACCGAGTTCGATCAGCTCGATGGCGAGAGTGATTTCCCTGACTTCGAGTACGACGCTTTTACCGGCCATCAGCCGAGTTGCTCGACCGGCTGGCTCGCCATCAGGATTGCCGAGTGCGCCTGCGCGACGACGCTCGCCTTGTCCTTGTCCGCGAGGGCGGACAGCACGGCGTGGTCGTCGAAACGGAAACGGCACAGCATCTGGTTGGACGCCGCCAGCTTGACGGTCTGCGCCAGCGACAGATTGGCGATCACCTCTGCGAGCTGATCCGAGATTCCCATGCGAAACATGCCCATAGGCTTGTCTTCGCGCAGCAGACGCTGCGCGAGCAGGAGATAAGACAGGTTAACTTCTCTGATCTCATTGAGCATATCGCTATTCGTGCTCATGATTTCCCCCCGGACGTTTATCTGGCTGGTCAGGCCATTTTGCGAAAACGTTTGCTCGAACGCATTCACCCGAAGTGTGCGAATCGGCTCGTTTCCTGTGTTGCAAGCATTGTCTCGAAAGGGGGAGCTGCCGAAAATCGGAGAGACACCCTGCCTTTTTGACGGATTAATCCGTCATTTATGTAGGAATTTTTCCTACATACCAGGCTGAGCCGATGCAATAAATGGGATGAAGCGGCGCGCGGGCAGGGACGTGCTATGCACTTTGGGAATTTCCGGGGCGATGCCATGTGCCGAATGGTGAGTTTGCAGCGGCTTATCGTCGCACCGCGGGGCGGTGGCCGATGATTATAAGACCTTTTCACCGCTCTGCAATAAAGTCCTATTAGACGATTCCCGATTGCCGTCCGATCGCCCGGGCGCGCGGCTTGCTCGGCTCGCGTACGCGTTTTTGAGTGTTTGTTTACTATGCGCAAACACGCGTCCCGAGTATCGGGACAGCCTGTCGATTGAGCTGTAGCGGCTCATGTTTCGCGCTGTAACAACATTAAGCGTTTGAAAAATAACTCGAATTAGCGCGGTTCATCCCGATAATGAAGCTAAGGGATTACCCGATGCCGATTCGGAGCCCCCTCGGGCGGGGGCAAACCGCGCCCAGCCGTCCGTGGCATTCGCTCCTCGCGCTATTCGAGCGCCGCAGCGCGAAGCCCCTAGTAACCCCCCCCTTTTCGCAAGGGATCGGAGCACGCCTCAAAGCGTCCACTCCGATTGACACAGGAGAAACCGCATGCGAATCGCACAAATTGCGCCGCTGTATGAAGCCGTCCCGCCGAAACTCTACGGCGGCACCGAACGCGTCGTGTCGTACCTGACCGAGGCACTGGTCGACCTCGGACACGACGTCACGCTGTTCGCGAGCGGCGACTCGGTCACGTCCGCGAATCTCGAGGCATGCTGGCCGCGCGCGCTGCGCCTCGATCCGACGATTCGCGACGCACTGGCGCCGCACGTGCTGATGCTGGAAAAGGTGCGCAAGGTCACGCACGAGTTCGACGTACTGCATTTTCACCTCGACTACATGCCGTTTCCGCTTTTCACGACCATGGACACGCCGTTCGTGACGACGCTGCACGGCCGTCTCGATCTACCGGAATTGCAGCCGGTGTTCGACGCGTTCTCGCATGTGCCGGTCGTGTCGATTTCGGATTCGCAGCGGATTCCGCTGCCGCAGGCCAACTGGCTCAACACGATCTATCACGGCCTGCCGGAGCAACTGCTCACACCGCAGCCGCACAGGAAGCCCGAGTATCTGGCGTTCCTCGGCCGCATCTGCCCCGAAAAACGCGTCGATACAGCCATCAAGATCGCTGCGCAAAGCGGTCTGCCGCTGAAGATCGCCGCCAAGGTGGACAAGGTCGACATGGAGTACTTCAAGCGCGAGATCGAGCCGTTGCTGTCGATGGCGCATGTGGAGTTCGTCGGCGAGATCAACGAGGCGCAGAAGCCCGAGTTCCTGTCGGGCGCGAAGGCGCTGCTGTTCCCGATCGACTGGTCGGAGCCGTTCGGCCTCGTGATGATCGAGTCGATGGCGTGCGGCACGCCGGTGATCGCGTTCAACCGCGGCTCGGTGCCGGAAGTGATCGATCACGGCGTGACCGGCTACATCGTCGAGGACGTGCAGGGCGCGGTGGCCGCGCTGCAGCGTCTCGACGAACTGTCGCGCAGCGAAATCCGCGCGCAATTCGAACGCCGTTTCAGCTCGAAAACGATGGCGCAGAACTATATCGACGGCTATTCGGCACTGATTGAAACGGCGAGCCGCCCGGTATTGCGCCAGGTGGCGGTCGGCTAAACCCGTTTGAAAGGCAGCTGGAAACTTTTGCTTCCGGCTGCTTTCAGCAGGCTTTGAATAACGGACTGAGCCGTTCGCTTCAAACGAACCCATAGCGGACAAATCCGGCATGGAAATCGTTTGCATGCGGGGAAATCACGGTAATCTTCGTGATCGCCAAGAAAAAGCCGCCCACGTGGGCGGCTTTTTTTAATGCCGGCATGGCTGAGCTTTCATATCGCACGCCCCATCGCCGATAAAAGCGGCGGCCGACAAACCTTCAGCCCGCTTTCACAGCCACGGCCGCGAACTCAGACCGAGCCGATCAGAAAGCGCTCGCGATTCTTGCCGACGATCCACTTGGGCGGCTTGCCGCGCCCGCTCCACGTACTGCCCGATTTCGGGTCCTGGTATTTCGCCGGCAGCGGCGTCTTCTTAGGCGGACGGCCGCGCTTGGCGGCGACCGCGAAGCCGAGATCCTGCGCGGTCAGACCGTATTCGGCGATCTTCTGGCGGATGTCAGCGATGACATTGTCGATCTCCGTGCGGCGTGCTTCTTCTGCCTGTGCCTGCAATTTGGCGATCTGCGCCTTGAGGTCTGCATATTGAGACATTCGGTTCTCCCCTTTTCTAGAACTCATTCGACCGCAGACTAACTGCAATTATAAAAATTCGCAATGGCCAATAATACCCATTTATGAAGATTTCCTCTGATAATTATTAAAATCTGGTGAATTGTAAAACCTTCGGTTTATCCCATAATAATCCCCATAAGCGACACAGCCTTGACAATTCTTGACACTCGAATTGGATTCTGCTGACTAGAATTGCGCGCTCAAGGCATGTTTTCGTCGTTAGCGATTCATGCTCCCTGAGCACTTTTTTAGGATTACCAATCATGCAGCTGTCAAAGCGCCTTGTCGCCGAAGTTTTCGGCACTTTCTGGCTCGTACTCGGAGGCTGCGGCAGCGCGGTTCTCGCGGCGAATTTTGCCGGGCCGGTTCACGGTCTGGGCATCGGCTTCGTCGGCGTGTCGCTCGCATTCGGCCTGACCGTGCTGACAATGGCGTTTGCAATCGGCCATATTTCCGGCTGCCATCTGAATCCGGCCGTGAGCGTCGGCCTCACCGTCGCCGGCCGCTTTCCGGTGCGTGACCTGCTGCCGTACATCGTCGCGCAGGTGATCGGCGCGGTGCTCGGTGCGTTCGTGCTGTCGCTGATCGCGTCGGGCAAGCCGGGCTTCGATCTCGTCGCCAGCGGCTTTGCCACGAACGGTTACGGCGAGCACTCGCCGGGCCATTACTCGCTCGCCGCGGCGTTCATCTGCGAAGTCGTGATGACCGGCTTCTTCCTGTTCGTGATCCTCGGCGCAACCGACCGGCGCGCGCCGGCCGGCTTCGCACCGATCGCGATCGGCCTGTGCCTGACGCTGATCCACCTGATTTCGATTCCGGTCACCAACACGTCGGTCAACCCGGCACGCTCGACCGGCCCGGCGCTGTTCGTCGGCGGCGCGGCGGTCGATCAGCTGTGGCTGTTCTGGGTTGCGCCGATTATCGGCGCGGTAATCGCGGGCGTCGTTTATCCGCTCCTCGCCGAAAATCGCAGCGACAATGCACAGCAACTGGCGCTCGATTGACGAAGCGCTTGTGCAAAGCGTAATTGTGTAAATTGCGTGAATGGCGCAATCAGTAAAAGCGGGCGCTACGGCGCCCGTTTTTTATGCAATCGAACGAGAGTGTGGCATAAGCCAGCCACCGCGTATTAAGGAAGCGCGCTGCTAGAATCGGACGACATCACGGCCTTTTGCGCAGGGGTGACCGATGAATCGTTTCCGTGGATGGCTGCATGGCGCAGCACTTTCGATCGGCAGCTTGTGCGCCGGCGTACTCGCGCTGCAGGCGGCGCATGCGGCGACGCCTGCAACGGCGGTCACGGAGAAGGCAGACGGCAATATCGAAACGCTCGTCTTCGTTCGACATGGCGAGAAACCCGCTCAAGGCTACGGTCAGCTCGACTGCCAGGGGCTCAACCGTGCTCTCGCCCTGCCGGCCGTCATCGCCGCCAAATTCGGCAAACCCGATGCGATCTACGCGCCGGATCCCGGTCAGCAGAAAGACGACAACGGCCATCCCTACTATTACGTCCGTCCGCTCGCGACGATCGAGCCGACCGCCATTCAATTTCAGATGCCCGTGCAAACGCCGTACGGTTTTGCGCAGATCGACCAGTTGGGCAATGCGCTCGCCGATCCGGCCAACCAGGGCAAGCTGATCGTCATCGCATGGGAACACCGGCTGATCGAAAAACTGTCGCGGCAAATGATGAGCGCATATGGCGGCAACGCGGCCGACGTCCCGAAGTGGCGCAGCGCGGATTTCGACAGCATCTATATCGTTCGGCTCGACTGGCAAAACGGCACGCCTCGTGCGAGCTTCAAACACGATCGGGAAGGCCTGGACGGACGCGCGGCCGATTGCCCTTGCGCGGCACTGCCGGCTGCTTCGGCGGCCGCAAGCGGCGCTTCAGCGAATGCGGCCGATTAATCGGGTAATACAAATGTAAGCCGCTATTACGCGCGTTGCGACGTGGGTCGTATGCAACGAGCGATACGCGACGCAGCCGGATGCGCCCGTCAGCCGTACAGCCTTACATAGCGGTGCATCCGGCGCGACGCGGCGAATGACCGCCGCGAACGCATCAGATTTCCGGCGCCCTTCGATTGCCTCGACAATGCTTGCAGTCCGTAACATCTCGTCGCAGTCCGAACCGCCCTCGGTGCGTACATTGGTCCTGTGCGACAAACCTACGTCGCTTCACAGGAGAACAACATGAAACGCATCGTCACTCACCTGCTGGTTGCTGCCGGACTCGCGGCGGGCGCATGCGGAGTCGCGCAAGCGCATACGGATCTGAACATCGGCCTGTCGCTCGGCGCTCCGGTTTATGCCGCCCCCGCGCGCGTCTACGCGGCACCGGAGCCGGTGTACTACGGCGGCTGGAATCATCGCTACGATCATGGCTACTACCGCGACTATCGCCGCTATGACCGCGGCTGGGGTCACAACGACCGCCGCTGGGGCCGCGACGATCGCGGCGGGCATCGTGGCTGGCGGGATTGAGAATCGAGCCGAGGCGGGTTGAACGTCGGCTGGGTTGTATCGGGAATCGGCGTGGATGACGCTGCGCCAGCCCGGCTGGCTCGCCATTGGCATCAATCGGCAGTTCGCGATCAATCGAAGCCCGTACGATCGGGCGTTCGCGCCACCACTGGCCCGCCTCCGCGAAAGCGAATGCGGGCCGGTTTCATTCCGGTTCAGGAAGCCAGTTCGTCGCCGAGCGAGAAGAGCTTGCGCAAATGGTGCGCCACGCCCGCCTCGAAGTTGTTGCCGATGCGCGGCACATGCGGCAGACGCGTGACGAGGTCGGGATTGGCGTTGTTCATCATGAACGGATGGCCGGCCGTTTCGAGCAGATCGATGTCGTTCATGTTGTCGCCGAACGCGACGCATTGCGCGGCATCGATGCCAAGGCGCTCGAGCACGATCTGCAACGCGCGCCCCTTCGACACATTCGCCGTCATCACTTCCAGACAATCCGGCAACGAATAAGTTACGTACAGGCGCTCGCCGAATTCGCGTTCGATATTGGCCGCGATCTGCGCGAGATCGGCCGGATCGCCGATGTACAGCACCTTCGCGATGTCGGCGCCATCGTGATTCGGCAGATCGGTCACTTCATAGGTGAAGCCCGAGTCCTGATGAAACTTCAGCAGATCGGGCGCGTCGCGATCGATGAGCCATGCCGCGTCGGCAAACAGATTGACGATCGCGCGGCCATGCGCACCGGCAATGTCAGGTTGCACGAGCCGCTGGACGACGGCAGGCGGCAGGTCGTCGGCGTGAATGACTGCGTTGTCCGGCGCGTGAATGCGCGCGCCGTTCGACGTGATCAGATACGGGTTGATGCCGAGCAGGTCGCGAATTCCCGCGACGTCGCAATAATGCCGCCCCGTGGCGATCACGAACTGCAGTCCGTCGCGTTCGAGCTTGCGCACCGTGGCAACCGTGAACGGGTCCACCTGATGATCGGCGTTGAGCAGCGTGCCGTCGAGATCCGTGGCGATGACTTTGTACATGGTGAGAACCGGCGGTTGTGAGCCGTCAGGGCAGCGTCAAAGTGCGTATTTTACCGTTGGCGGGCGTGGCGGCTGCCGCAGGTGAATAGGCCAGACTGATCGCATTGGCAGCCCCACTTTAAGCGGCATGCGTAACAGCACCACGACGAGCACAAAGCTACAAGCGTCCTCAGCCTTCGGTTGCCGAACATCAGCCAATCAGCCAACGAGCCGCGCCGCTTCGCGCCGGGCCAGTTGCAACCCGCCGTGCGCCGAATCGGCAAGCGGCTCCCGCAAACGCGCCTGATACGCTTGCGGCACATATTCGCGCAGCGGCGCGCCGAGCCCACCGCACAGCGCGACCGGCAGGCTCGCCGAAGCGTCCAGCGCGGCAATCATCTTGCCCACCTCGGCACCGGCCTCGTTGAGCAGCCGGGCCGCGAACGGATGCGTGCGATGGGCGATCGCGATGGGCGCGAGCCGCGCATACGCCGTCTGATTGGCCGCGCAGAGCCACACGACGAGGCTGTCGCGATCCCGCACGCCTGTGTGAACGAGCAGCGCCTGCGCAAGATCGTCGAGCGGCACGCGGCCGTCGAGCGCCTGCTGCGCATGGACGATGAGCCGCACGCCGAGCCACGCGCCGCTCGCCTCATCGCCCGACGGGAAGCCATAGCCGCTCGCCATGCGAAACTCGCCGTCGCTCGCAAGCGATGCCGCAACGCTGCCTGTGCCGAGCGCCACGATCACGCCAGGCGCGCCGTCGTGCGCGCCGAGCAGGGTCGTATAGGCGTCGCTCTCGACGGCAAGGCCAGCGAGCTTCGGCGCCTGCGCATGGAACTCGGCGAGCCAGTCGCGATTGTTGACGCCCGCGAGGCCGCAACCGAGTACACAGCGCGACCAGTCCAACGCCATGCCCGCACGTGCGAACGCTTCGCCGCAAGCGCTCTGAATGGACTGCCACGCGCCCGCGATGCCGAGCCCGAGGCCCGACGGACCACCTGTTGCTTGTGCCAGTTCGCGGCCCTGCGCGTCTCCGAGCACGACGCGCGTGCCGGTACCGCCGCCGTCGACGCCAATCAGAAAGAAGTCGTGATTCATCGAATCGAATGAGTATCGTGGGTGAATAACGCGTAGCGTGGCAGGTCGGCTCCAATCTCGCAATTGGCCGAACGGCTAGCTTGCGGAGTGTCCCGCTTCGGCTATGCTGGCGAACGACATGACCGCACGGGAGCGCGACAGTGACACAGCGATGCAACTGGGTATCGAGCGAAGCGCTCGCACAGTACCACGATGCCGAATGGGGCGTGCCCTCGCGTGACGACCCGCACCTGTTCGAGATGCTCGTGCTCGAAGGCGCGCAGGCCGGTTTGTCGTGGTCGACAATACTCAATAAGCGGGCTGGTTATCGCCGCGCCTTCGCCGGCTTCGACATCGATAAGGTCGCGCGCTTCACGCCGAAACACGTCGACACACTCGTCGCCGACGAAAGCATCGTGCGTCATCGTGGCAAGATCGAGGCGGCCATTCAGAACGCGCGCGCCGTGCAGCAGATTCAGGCCGAGCACGGCTCGCTCGCGAACTTCGTATGGTCTTTCGTCGACGACACGCCGATCCAGAACGAATGGGAGTCGTACAAGCATGCGCCCGCGTCGACAGACGTGTCGGACGCATTGAGCAAGGCGTTGAAACGCTATGGCTGCAAGTTCGTCGGCTCGACGATCTGCTATGCGTTCATGCAGGCGGTCGGCATGGTGAACGACCACGAGACGACCTGTATGTGTCGCGCACGATGCGCGGCGCTCGGCAAAAAGGTGCGCAAGCGCAAGGCGGATTGAAACAGCGTTGATCGATCCTGCGTGCTGAAAAAAGCGCTCCTGACGCAAAATCCAGGCATCAATAAACGCCGGCAGTCATCCCAATCCGCAACCGGCCATGCCCGGCTCTCGCAAACAAGCCCCCAAAAGCAAAACGGCGATGTGGCTTCTTTCGAAGCTCACACCGCCGTTCGGCCTGTGGAAAAGCGTGCTTAGTGCAGCTTTTTCGGCAGCATCTGGCTGCGCAGACGCTTGTGCAGGCGCTTGACCGCAGCAGCCTTCTTGCGCTTACGTGCCGTGGTCGGCTTTTCGTATGCCTGGCGCTCACGCAGTTCAGCGATCAGGCCATTCTTTTCGATTGCGCGACGAAAGCGGCGAATTGCCACTTCGAACGGCTCGTTTTCCTTCAGAAGAATCGTCGTCATGTAATTCCTAACTCAATCACTAGATACGGGTTTAATTGCATGGCGGTTACCTCAGGCAACCACTCACGCGCCGGCCCTCCGGTCGCTTCGATTCATGGCCAGTAACAGGCAAACGCGAGGCAGAAACACAACCCCGGCCAAACCACGAATAATGAAGCGAGAGGCAAGCGGCCACGGAGGCCGGAAAAGAGAGGTGGGGAGTTCACCGCGGAACGCGGACAGACGTATTGCAAAAGCCGCGTCTGTTGCCGTTTCGCCAACCTTTCATCAATGAAAAAACACTGACGAAACAGGCAAAGATCTCAATTCACTCCCGATCATATCAGGAAACTCTCCATCCTACCAGGGGTTTAGCGATTGCGCCAGGCTTTTCCCCAGCGCTGGCGCAACAAGCCCGACCGCCGCTCCGCGTCGGCCTCGCAGCCCGCTTTGCCCGTCCCATCGGGTGCTCGCCGCGTCCAGTTCGCGGATATCGCCGGCACTCAGCGCGAGCTCGACGGCATTTGCGAGACTTTTTAGCTGTTCGACCGAGGTCGCGCTCGCAATTGGGGCCGCAACGCTCTGGCGGACGATCGACCAGACAAGTGCGATCGCGGCCGGCGTGCTGCCATGCCGCTCGGCGACGCGATCGAGCGCGCGGAGAATCGAACGTCACGCGCCTGGCGCCAAACCGGCGGACAAGCCGGTCGCTCAAGGCACTCGATACGCGCGTCCGCGAGAACGCGGCGAGCGCAGACAGCTCAAAACCCGGCGCGACGCACCGGCATCAGACCGGCGTCAGAATTGCGCGACGCGCTGATACTGCCCCGCATGACCGGCCGCCTGCATCGCCGCCCGATATTCAGCACTGAGCTCGTTCTGCGCCAGACGCGCCTCCGCGGCGATCCGCTCGTCGATTGCCTGAACCGCCTTGAGCACATCGAGCGCGGCGCCCGCCTGCTGCGCGGAGAGCGACATGATAAGCGGCGAGCGCTCGCTCGCAAGCTGCGCCGCCCGCTCCCATTCGGCGACGGCCACCGCCTGCTCGATGGACTTGGTGAGTTGCCAGATGCGATCGATCGGCGCCGCGAGTTCCATGTCGTATCTCCCTGTTCCGCTCAGTTCTTGTTGGTGGCCAGCGCGCCGGCGCTGTTCGTGCCGCCGAAGAGCTGCGTCAGATATTGCGAGTTGTTGTTCGTCGTCGCCAACAGCGAGTTGAGCGCCGTGAACTGCGCGGTGTACATACTGGTGAGTTGCGTCTGATAGGTCGACAGCGACGTCTGTTGCGTCCCGAGGCTCGTCAGGTCGGTATTGAGCGCGTTGGTGCGCGACGTGATGATCCCGGTGGTCGATAGATAGCCGGTGATGTTGGTGTTCAGCTGTTGCGCGACGCCGTTGGTGGAATTGAACAGCGTCGCCACGGTCGCCTGATTGCTCTGCAGCGCATTGTTCAGCTTGGTGCTGTCGACCGAGAGCGAGCCGTCCGCGCCCAGCGTAATGCCGATCGAAGCGAGGTTCGTCGTCGTGCCGTTGCTTTTCACGCCCGTCGCGACGATCGAGGCGAGCTGATTCTGCACCATGTTCAGCGTCGTGTCGCCGAGCAGCACGCCTTGCGACGTCGAACCCGCGGTGTACGAGGTCAGCGTGCCCATCGTCGTGACGAGCGTGTTGTACAGCGTGACGAACTGGTTGATCGCATTGGCCTGCGAGGTGGTGTCCTGGGCGACTGTCACCGTCTGCGGCGAAGAGCCGGTCGTATCGACCGAAGCGGCCGACAGGTTCAGCGTGATGCCTGAAAGTGCGGACGTCACGCTGTTCGTCGAACTGGTGACGCCCGTGCCGTCGATCGTGAAATAGGCGTCCTGGGCGGCCGTCGTCTGGGTCCAGGAAGCGGTGCTGGTGACGCCGGTCGACGAACCGTCGTTGAGGGTCGACTGATTGGCCTTGAGCTGCGCGCCGGTCGCGCTCGCGTTGCCGGCCAGCGACGTGCCCTTGTTGCTCGACACGGCGAGATTGTTCAGCGGATCGCTCGAATTCGAATCGGTGATCTGGACGCTGATGGCATTCGCGGAGCCGGCGGATGCCGCGTGCAGCACGAGGTGCGCGCCGTCCGCGCCGTTCACGACAGTCGCCGTGACGCCGGGATTGTTGCTCGCGCCGTTGATGGCCGCGGCGATGCCGGAAACCGTGCTGTTGGTGCTGTCGAGCGAGATCGTCGTGCTCGCGCCGCCGACCGACAGCGTCATCGTGCTCGGGCCCGAAGCGAGCGCCTTGGTCCCGTCATAGCCCGTCGATGTCAGCACCTGCGCCGTCGCCACCTGAGCCACGTCGAGCGAATACGAACCGGCCACCGCACCGGCTCCCGCCGAGGCCGTGATGCCGTTGCCACTGGCCGTTGCCGTGAAGTCGTTGACGGTCGAGCCGTTCGAGAGCGAGGTGAGGCCGGCCTGCAGCGCGGAAAGCGCGGCGGAGAGCGTGCCGTACGCGGAGATTTCCGTGTTGTCCTGGGTTGTCTGCGCGCTCAGCGTCGCGGCCTGGCCGGCGATCTTGGCGTTGACGAGCGCGGTCACGAGCGAGCTCACGTCCATCGACGAATTGCCGGTCGAGCCGCTGATAACCGACTGCGCGGCTTCCTGCACCGCGGCATTGGCTGCCGCGGTCGTGGCGGCGGCGGTGGCGGCGGCAGTGCTGGAGATCGAACTTGCGGTCGAGGATACGGTGGACATGGACAGGCTCCGTGTTTCGGCGATGCCGTGTGAATCGATTCAGATCTGAGAAATGGCAATCGGGAGGCAAGCCTCCCGACCGGTTTGCGTGCCGCGCACCGGATACGGCGGCGGGGCGCGGAACGCATGCTGCGTAAAGCGTGTTACTGCAGGAGCTTCAGAATCTGCTGCGGCTGCGAGTTCGCTTGCGCCAGCACCGAGATGCCCGCTTGCTGCAGCACTTGCGCCTTGCTCAGCGCAGCCGTTTCCTGCGCGAAGTCGGCGTCCTGGATTTGCGACTGGGCCGACGACAGATCGGTCGACTGGGCTTGCTGCGTCGTGCTGATTGCCGTGAAGCGGTTTTGCGCGGCGCCGAGCGTAGCCTGCATGTTGTTGACCGTGTTCAGTGCGTCGTCGATCGATTCGATCGCCTTGTTGGCGCCCGCGACGGTGCTGACGTCGATCTGGTCGACGGTTTGCGTCGTGGCGGTCGAGCTGGCCGTCCACGGGTTCGCCGTCTGCGTGATGCCGGTGCCGAGCGTCGCGCCCACGGTTCCTGCCGTGCCGCCCGTGGGGGCCGTATAGGCGAGACCGGTGGCACCGAGGATCGCCGCGCCTGCCGTGGTGCCGCCCGTGATCTGGTTGCCGTTCTGATCCCAGAACGTCAGACCTTGGTTACCGTCCGACTTCACCGTGATCGACGTGATATCCGTGGACGACGGGGTCGTCGCGTCCGCGCCGGTCGTCGCGCTGATGTCGAGACCGGTGATCGTGCCGAGCGTCGCGCCAGCGGTCTGAGGCTTGGCGTTGGCGCCATTGATTGCAACCATCTGGGTGGCCGCATCGAGCGAGCCGCCGGCAGTGATCGACAGCGCGCCGGTGGTGGCGCTGACGGTGAAAGCCTGGGTGGTTGCGGCGGTCGGATCGAACGAAAGCGCGTTGCCGTTCTGGTCCGTGTACGTGAAGCCGCCCTTGCCGTCCGACAGCACGTTCAACTGCGTGATTTCCGTGCCCGTCGACGTGCCTGCCGCCCAGGCACCACCGTTCGAGTCGAGAGAAACAGCCAGCGACGCGACCGTATCGCCCGCCTGCACCGCACCACCGCCGAGCGATGCCGCCGACACGTTTTGCGAGAGGTTCAGGCTGATCGTCTGACCGACGTTCGCGCCGACCTGGAACGACACGCTGCCGAGCGAACCGTTCAGCACGTTCATGCCGTTGTACGTCGTTTGCGAAGCGATCCGGTTCACTTCCTGAATCTGCTGCGCGACTTCCTGTTGCAGCGCTGCGCGGTCGGTATCGGTCATGCCGCCGTTGGAGGCTTCCGTTGCGAGGTCGCGGATGCGCTGCAGGCTGCTCGTCAGCGACGACAGGCCGCTCGATGCGGTTTGCACCATCGAAACGCCGTCGTTCGAGTTCGACACACCTTGCGTCAGACCGTTGATCTGGGTCTGCATAATGTTCGAGATGGCGAGGCCGGCTGCGTCGTCCGCTGCGCTGTTGATGCGCTTGCCCGACGACAGACGCGTAATTGCTTGCGAGAGTGCGCTACCCGAGTTGGTCAGGTTCTGCTGCGCGACCAACGAGTTGATGTTGCTGTTAATTCCGAGCATGAAAATTCTCCTGTTGGGGCCGTCAGCCCGTTACATGCCGTATAGACCAAGGCATCAGCGAACGAGGCAACTGCTGTTCGTTTGCCGCCCGCCTTGTTTGGGGTATCGGCCCACTCAGGAAAAACTTTATGGAATAACCCGCATATTCGTCGCTCCGCCCCGGCTGAAGCGCCGGTAAACCGGGGCGGCGGGCGATTCGCCGGCACAGGCCTCAAGTCCGTCGGAATACTGCCGATATCACAGCGGCAAGCCCGCTTTGCCGCGCCTAGCGCGTCAACGTTACCGTCAGATACACGGCATACAGCACCCCGCACACGAGCAGCGCGCCCACCCGCAAGCCCCGCTCGCGTACGTTGATACGCAGCCACGCGGCCGCGGCCAGCGTAATCACGACGCCCGTCACCACTTCGATACGCGGCGTCCACGGCGTCAGCAGAATGCCGATCGCGGGCAGCAGCGTCCCCTGGAACACCATCGCGCCGGTGATGTTGCCCAACGCGAGCGTGTCCTTGCCACGCCGCACCCAGAGGATGCTGTTGACCTTCTCGGGCAATTCGGTGGCGATCGGAATGATCAGCAGCGACAGCAGCAGCGGCGATACGCCGAGCGCCGCCGACACGCCCCGCACACCGTGGATGAAGCCCTCCGCGCCCCACACCAGCAACGCGACCGCGAGCGCGAGTTGCAGCGCGATCGTCGCGAGATTGGTCGGCACGCCGATGCGCGCGAGCATCATCCTGCCGGGCGCTTCGGTGCCGTGTCCCGCCTCGACGAGCCCGCCCGATGCGCGGAACGTCATCACCACATAGGTGACGTACACGCCGACCAGCGCGACGCTGAAGAGCGCGCGCACGATGATCTGCTCGTGCGGCACGTACATCGCCACGGCCGCGAGCAGGAACGCGCAGAGGAAATAGTTGAGGTCGCGCGTGAAGCCGGTGCGCTCGGGCGTGATCCAGCCCTTGACGCCGCGCATGCGCAGGATCGCGAGCGTCATCAGAAACGTCGACAGCGTGGAAAGCATCAGCGGTGCGCCGAGAATCGCACCGACGCCGATCTCCTGATTGACCGAGCTGCCGGCCTGGCTTCCCGCAATCGCGAGCAGCGGCACGAGCGTTTCGGGCAGCGCGGTGCCGACCGCCGCGAATAGCGAACCCGTCACGCCTTCGGAGATTTTCAGACGTTCGCCGAGATGTTCCAGCGCATTGGTGAAGAGTTCGGCCGCCACCAGAATGACGACCAGCATGCAGGCGAGTTCGAGGAACAGACCGGTCATGCGTGGCTCCCCGGCTGTGCGCGAAAAGTGCGGCCGCTCACCGGATCAACCGGGCAATAAGCGAAGGCAAAAACACGCGGGGAGACTGACGATGGGCGACGGTGATTCACAGGGCAAACTCCGCGGTCGGACGTAGATGACGAACCCATGACGCACCGCCGCCCGTCCGACCGGAACGAGGCAGTGCGTCAATGGTCTCGCCAAACCGACCCGGTCGAACGCGCCATGACCCGCAGGCCAAGTATGTTGACGCGCTCTCCTTCAAAGAATGAAGGAAGGCTACTCCCCAGTGACCGAAGGATTCTAATGGGGCGGGCGGCTTTCAACAAGCTTGTTGAAACGCGAACCACGTACCGGCATCGTCCGATAACACGCGGTTGCGCTCAGAGCTGATAGAGCGCCCGCCAACCATCCATGCTGAAGACGTCGAATCCGGCTTGCCTGCCGCATTCCGCTCAGCTATGTTTTACCCGTACCTATCTGGACGTTCACCGTGACCGAGACGACCCCGACGCCGGCATTCCTGAAGTTTTATGTTCCTGAAGAACCGGGGACAGCGAAACTCGCTCGTACGTCTGAGGATATCGAGCGGTTCCAATCGCTGATTCAGTACGCGGAGTCTGCCGAGACGATCAGCGAGAAGAAGTTCAGGTGGCTTGAAAAAGCGACGACGCCATGGCTCGCGCAGCAATTGGGCGTCTATGCAGAGCACCTGGAGGTCAATGGTCAGGCAATGCTTGCGGCACGCGTCGCGTGGCTCGGTGTTCTTGCTGCAAAGTGGGTTCGAGACGACGCGAAATACTATTTGGCCAATCTGCTCACTGCCGGCAACATGTGGCTAAAACTCGGCGCAGAAGCCACCGACGACACCACCGATGCCGCCATCGATGCCGCGCGAGGTTTTTTCGAGGTCATTCTGAATCTCGCCGCTTATGAACAACGAAAGGAACGGCTCGGCGCGCACGTGGGTATGGCGAGCTACTACGGACTGATCGAGGACTACGTCGGCGCGGCGTTTCACGTCGACCGATATCTTCCCTACATTGACGAGATCGTTCCAAAGCAGCAACACGAAACCGTGTATGGCCAGGCCGCGCGTATCTATGGAAAAGTCCAGGACGTACCGGGATTGTTATTCTGCTGCGAGAGATTAGGCAAACCACTCCCGCCCGCGTCGCAATTGTCCGCTCAGCCGCTGGACGCCGTGCTGATGACTGTCGCGCGCCTGCATAGCCTGGGCAGCAGCTCAACCGCTTTTCGCATCATGTCCGAATTCAAATCAAGAAACAGGAGCGCATAACATGACTCAGCAAACCGTGAAGTTTGGCATACAGCTTCCCGTCGACATGGGACAGGACGTTGCCGAAGTTGCACGAGAGCTTTCCGAAAACTGCCAGGTAAGCTACCGGCTGCCCGAGCCAGACAGCGAGTCCGCCAAAGACGAACTCTCCTTCGATCCGATATCGGGCGCGGCCATCGGCTGGATACTCCTGAAGGTGGTGGGTGCCGCCGCGCAAGGCATCGCCGCAAAATTGATCATCGAGCTTGTTTGCAAGCGATATATGGGGCGCTCAAAGGAGTCGAAGGTCGTTCCAATCCGATTTTCCGACGGCACGATTTTCGAGCTGAATACGGACGATCCCGAGTCCACCGAACAGCTTCGCAAGATCCTCGCGGAAAAGGCCGATCGTTGAACGCCCTGTATGGCAGTGATGGCTTCGCCAAGGCTCTGACCGACAGCCTGGCCATCTACATCGACTTCGATCGACTTGGACTCGAGTCAACCCCGGCGGCCGTTTCCCAAGCTGTCCAGCGGCTGTTGGGTTTGCACGGCCCAGGCGAGACGCTGCGATCGGAATCCCGATTCAATGAAGCGGCTCGCGACTATTTCGAGCACTTCAAAAAGATCGACCCCAGCGACAGAACGGTGGGGATCTTTCTCGCTTATCTGTCATGCTTTTTTCATGAGGCTAGACACTCGCACGATCTGATGTCGACGATCGTAGGCCAGCGCATCTTGCGGCAGTACTTCGTGCATTACAAGAATGTGCCGAAACTGCAACGAAAGCTAAAAGACTGGCAAAGCAGGAATGCATCGCAACCTATTCCGCTGCCCTTGTCCATGCATGCGCCGTCCATGAACGGAATAGATCAGGACGTGCTGGAATTCGTGTCGAAGTATACGGAACTGGATTCTTTGCTGGATAAGGCCGGCGTAGTCGGTAGCGGAGTGTATTCGTGGGTCGGCGTGAAGCATTTGCTCGAGGCGAGTGCCGTCCTCGTTCAGCTCGAAGTCGTGTACGACCTGTTTGGGGGCGAAGCATATGAAATTCTCTGGAAACTGATACATGGCGGCCCGAACGCGAGAACCTACACGTGGCTGATCAATGGTGTCGCCGAGGATTTGCTGCTGACGGGAAAATTCGCCGGCCGCCATGGAGCCGGCTCCGTGATGAACTATCTTCTTTGGGTTGCGCTGCAGGGAAACGCTAGAACAGTAGAGGGAAAGGAAGTCGAAGTTTCGGCGGGCGCATTGTATTTTGCGTTAATCGAACACGTCTTGCGCAATGGAAGCGGGACCATCGACGTCGCCGAGGCACATCAACATGCCGCGTCTTTTTTGGCGGAGTGGGGCTTCCACGATCTCAACAGCGTGCTGGACGGATTCCATCAGAGGGCGAGTCAGCGACTGGAGAGAAGCTTAACCAATATTACCGTTGCTACGGATCACCTGTTCAACGTTGTGGAGACACAGCTATTGGATAGTTTTCTTCCGTTCTGTCATTCGATTCTGGCCGACCCCGAGGCTTATTTTTCCGGGCGAAGGTACGCAACCTCTTTGATATCCGGGGAATTGCCGGGTATCCCCATCTACTTTAAAGCGAATGGCGAGGTGTTTCAGTCGTTTACGCCGGGAGAGAAGCCGATAAGCCGCGAAAGCGCCGAGAACATGATTGCGTTTTCGAGCATGATCCGGCTTCTTGTGAATGGGCGCCGTTCGGCCGGCTTGCCGTTTGTCGAGGATACGTGCTTCGAGGCGCTGACTGCGGATGCGGGGTTGGTTTTTTCTGATCGGTTGTTTGAGGGGTTTTGAACCCGGCTGGGATCGAAAAAAACGGCGAGAGGCCCGTTAGATAAGGCATTAAGGGGGGCCACTTTCTTACGGGTACGACTGAGAGGGTAACGATCTTATCGCTGTGGTTTTTTGCAACAAATTATTACAGGACGAGGAGGAGGATCGAACAATCCTGCTGAAGGTCGTGGAACGGGCATAACGCTCGCCAGCGGTTTCGAATATGCCCCCCGGGGAAGGGCTTCGCGCGAGCTCATTAGAAAATGCGATCGAACTCAGGACCATTTTTGCTTCGCCGACAGCGAAAGTCCTCACCGTTTGCCATTGGGCCGGTATCCAGCATCACTCGGCCAAATATATGGTAACCGCTTCTTTAGAGCTACGAGATTGTGCTAGCGATCGAGCGGGTTGGCCAACAGGTGATCCAAAACGAGCGCGCGGCTCATTGCCAGTATCGATCCGAAGTTTAACAGAGCCGCGTAAACCGAAGAACTAGCGTATGTGACGGCCGCACCTGAGACGGCATTCTCTTACCCGCACTGATCGACCTCGTATTCCAACCAGCCATGCCCCAAGGCAACCTGGTTAAGCGTGCCCCGCCGGGGGTACACCTGACAAATACCGACGTGGCGATGCAACCAGTTGGCCGGCCAAGATTTTCCCACCGCACGAGATTAAAAATTACTACGCCGATCGGTGGGGTGCTTGCTCTCCACCGCGAAGATCAAGGTCACTAGCGACTATTTCGTGGTACAAATATGGATATACATACACATACGGGGGCGTGAAAAATGGGCTTTTATTCCCGACTGCGGGCGCTGCGCGACGATGACGAACAATTACAGAACTGCATTGAGAATGTCGTAGACCAGCTCGACAATGCAGACGATCCTGCGAAGCCAGGAATGCTGCTAGGGAAAATTCAGTCTGGTAAAACGCGTGCGTTTCTCGGAGTCGTGGCCCGAGCATTTGATCGTGACTACGATATCGCGGTAATTCTAACAAAAGGCACGAGAACGCTCGCCAGCCAAACCGTCAAGCGCATCGGACGTGATTTCCGGACATTTATCGATAATGATGAGATCATTCTTTTCGATATCATGTCGGCACCGATTCCGCTTACAAAATCTGAATTGCGCAGAAAAATTATCATAGTTGCAAAAAAACAGGTGCAAAACCTTTCAAGGATACAAAAGCTTTTTGACGAAGAACATCCGTCATTAAAAGATCGTCGCGTCCTACTTGTAGACGATGAAGCGGACATGGCAAGCGTCAGGTTCTCCAAGAAAAAAGGCGAAAACGACTTTGATCAGGGTGCTATTGCCAATCAGATGGATGAACTAAGGGGAAGTCTTTCTAGAATTTCTTTCCTTCAAGTAACCGCAACACCCTACGCTTTATATTTGCAGCCAGAAAATTACGAAGGTTCAACCCAAGCCAAAGAAGTTTTTTATCCGAAGAAGCCGAGCTTTACGGAATTACTTCCCATACATGACGCGTACGTCGGGGGAGACGCTTATTTCGGGGGCCATGGCGCGAATGATCCCCGTCACTACCTCTATGTAGAGGTCGATGACCGGGAACACGACGCGCTTCGGTCAAACGACGGACGAGCGATCAGAGAGGACCGCCTTTGGACGAGTGAAAACATCAGAGTCCTTCGCCGGAGCCTGATTAGCTTCCTACTGTCTGTAGCGATCAGACGTCGCCAGCAGCGCGCGCTGGAACTGCCCCAGCAAAAGTACGCGATGATCATTCACAACGACACGCAACGCGCCGCTCATACATGGCAATGGGAAACCGTACAAAGACTGCTGATTGCGTTCGAATCAGCCGTCGAGATGGGCGACCGGCGTCTGCGCACTGTTTTTGATGAGGCATATGGTGATCTGAGCAGATCAGTGACAGCGGACCGCGGTCACTTGCCGTCAGCGGACGAAGCCTTTAAAGACGTATGCGAACTTATCGGCGACGGGGAACTTAACGTCCAACGAGTCAATTCTGATGTCCAGCTCGAACCCCTCCTTGATCCGGAGACCGCTGAACTTAAGCTGAGAACCAAGGCCAATCTTTTTATTGGCGGCAGCATATTAGATCGAGGAATAACCGTCCCCAGTCTCCTAGCGTTCTATTATGGTAGAAATCCAAAAAGAATGCAGGCGGATACAGTCCTCCAACATTCCAGAATGTATGGCGCCCGACCAAAGGCGGACCTCGCGGTCACTAGGTTTTACACATCGCGCGATGTTTATTCCCGACTGGTGCAAATTCATAGCCTGGAGATCGCCCTTCGGGAAGCCTTTGAAAGTGGAGCCAACGACGGCGGGGTCGTATTTATACAAAGTGATGCGAGGGGAGGCATTATTCCGTGCGCACCTAGCAAAATCTCATTAAGCGATGTGGTAGCGGTCAAGCCGAATGATGTTCTGCTTCCGACGGGATTCGACACGATAGCGGCTGGAAAATTGAAGCGAGCGATTGACAAGATAGATAAGCTTATTCCAGCGGATTGTCTTGACACAAAGATGTTCGCCGAAATCGAGCTTTCCCAAGCGATTTCATTAATAGATAACATCTCCGAGACGCTAGTCGCTAATGGACAGCCTGGATTTGACTGGGAGGCAATGAAAGGACTTCTCAGCTACTACGCCGACAAGTCCAATGGACGGGTGCTCATTCTCGCGGAGCAAGGGCGACGTCTGTCCAAAGATGCATCGGGAGATAGATCCGGTATATCCATTTTGGGTACGGCCGAATTGCGTGCCCTAGTCCGCGAGCCCACCCGCCAAGCACCTGCGATTGTTCTCCTGAAGCAGGATGGCGGTGACGAGCTAGGCTGGAAGGCCGGCCCATTCTGGTGGCCAATGTTGGCTAGCCCCCCGCAGGCGAGTTCGTGTGTCTTCGCCACCAAAGTCGCCGCATAAAATCGAGTGAACAGCCTGTTCTTCACGAATAACACTGCCTGCAGTCGCGCGGCGACGATATGAAGCGCGGGCCACTTAGTGCGGCTGACAAGTGGCTCGTGCTCCGACGCTTCGTCTCTACTTCAACACGGGGAGCTGCACAAGTGGATTACTCCGCGAAGCACTAAAGCTAGTCAATCCATTCCGTATGCAGAAGGCCTAGTTTTGTACCAGCGGTAGAGATCATTTCCCGTACTCCGGGATTGGTGGTCTTCCCACTCTCAATCAGAACAGCAGCATATGGCACTCCCCGCTCCAAGCGATACGCCCGCTCAAAAACGGAGATCACGATCGCTTTCCAGTCTCTGCTACTGCCCCAGCAAACAACTTTGCCGTCGATTAATAAGCGACCGTGAGGCTTATCGTAGGTCTTCTTGACTGCTGGCGCAGCATGACCTAGCCCCACTGCGAGCAGTACCTTTTCCGCCCCGTCTTCGTGTCGGCCGCGTAGATATGGTTTAAGCAGAGAGTCCTTGATGTATACACGGACCTTGCGCGCATCCATGAAGTGCGCAAGCGCGCCACCGACATCCTTCTCTTTGGACCAGTTTTCGTACCACGTGGTTCGATCAAGATCTGACAGCTTCGACCAATCAAGCTCATCTGCTTTGTCCCAGATCTTTTGTCGGATTCGATCTCGAATTTCTTTGGGCACTGCCGTAGTCATTGCACTGCTCCTGGAGAAGGCGGCAGAGGAAAGTTGAACTCTGGTAGCTCCAATTTGGCATCTCCCTCGCGATTGAATAAATCAGCCTGGTCGAGGAGCCATTCAAACATAAAGTGACCTGCTCCCTGGTCCGAGAACTGAACTACGCGCTCTACCAAGTCCAATCGTTCGACATCGCCGGATATCGATTTTTGCAGATCGATCACCTCGGAAATCCGGCGAAGATCACTGACGAAATCGAGAATGACGACTTTATCCTTGTTCGGGGCCAGACGAAGGCCCCGTCCAAGCTGTTGCACGAAGATCCGACGGCTGTGCGTCACTCGCATGAATGCGAGCATGTCAACGTCGGGCACATCTACACCTTCGTTGAAAATGTCCACCGTTGTAACTGCGTTGATCGTCCCGCGGCGAAGCCCGGCCATGGTTTTTTCCCTTTCACGAGGGTCCATTTCGCCAGTGATGTATGCAGACCCGAAGCCATAGAGCTTCAGCATTGCGGAGAAGGTTTTCGCATGCTCCACACCAGCACAAAACACGATCACACTGCGGCGCGACTCGTTTTTGAATGTGTCCGCGATAACACGTGCGGCTTCCTCGTCGCGCGTGGGGATGAGCAAGCGCGTGTTGAGTTCCTTGATCGAATATTCGTGACGCGATTGCTTCCTGACAAACTCCCAATCGATGTTGTCTGCCAAGAGCCGATAGTCCGCCTCACAGAGGAAGCCCCGTCGTAGTCCCTCGTCGATGCCGATCTTGGCAACCGGCTGCCCCAATATCGTGTCAATGTCGAAGCGATCGCCCCGCCACGGCGTCGCTGTAGCACCGCCGACCATAGGCGCGGCAAGATCGTCGATCACACGGCGAAAACTCTCCGATCCGATGTGATGCGCTTCATCGATCCAGACGAGGCCGAACTGGGGAAGGTCGCCCAACCTCGGCAAGACACTCTGAACCGTCGCGAACGTAATGCCATCCCAAAATGTGGGTTGCTCACCACCAACGAACAAATGGGTGGGGATGTACTTAGGCAACTGCTGCCAAAATTCCCTTTGCAGTTGCTCAACCAGTTCGCGCTTGTCTGCGAGCACCAGCACTCGCCCTGAGTCGATAACTCCGTCCCTGAGCAACTGGGCCGTAGTCTCGGCCATCACGACGGTCTTCCCCAATCCAGTGGCAAGCACCAATTGGCCACGCCCCGTTTCCCGTAGCGCGGCGCCCAGCCGCTGAACGCAATCATCCTGATAGTCTCGGAGATCGCGACGCGCCCTGGAGTATTCGGGGCTTCGCCGCATCATCTCAACTAAAGTTGCAGGCGGCAGGGATTCAATCCGAATGCCGAGTCCCGACCACCGATCGATCGCGGCGTTGAGTGCTGGACCGAAAGCGCGCGACGTGGCAATGGCCAATCGATCCGCCGCGTAGAAGCGTGACGCCTCCACCACTTCGTCAACCGCATGCGGATCTGGATAACTGTCACTAGTGAACTTGCACTGGACAACCCAAAGTTTTCCGTTCTTCACACCGAGGACGTCCGCTCCCCGATCCCCTGGGCCGCCAACGATGCGCACGTCCTCGAACGCATTTTGCACCAGTAGACGCGCCACGTCGCGCTCGAAGGCGCGCCATGAACCGTTCAACAAGCGCCTGGAATCTAGGAAATAACCCTCCATCTCACATGCTTCCGTCTTGACCGAGGAGTCGCACAGAAAGCGTTGCGCGAATCAACTCGTCGCGGTCGCAGCGATCAAGGTCGCGGGGGCTCTGAGAGGATAGCCATACCGCATCCGCCAGGTAAGCGTCGTAGCGCTCCATCACACGCTCGCGCGCCTCCTCGTCGATCTTCGCATCACCGAACTCCAGGGTGGCATAGGGTTGTGCCCAGAACTTTCCATCGAAAAACAGCTCGGGGCGGTGTCGCACGAACTCACGGATGTCGGAAGCTTCCGCATAGGAGAGAAACTCACCGGAGTCAATGACGACCTGTGTTCCATTCATCCCAGTAGAGGCTATCTTTCGCCGGATCCGCTCCTGGGTAGGTTGCGGTAGTTCCTCGAACAAGGTGTTGAACAACGTCCCGTCACCAGCTACACCTATGGATTGGGCAATCTCCCGGAGCGCCTTATCGGCGAAAGCAATGATGCTCTTCGGGTCAAGGTTCGAGTCTTCGGCGTATTGACCACGCAGATCGGAAAGGATGGCGGCGAAAACAGCCGAATTTGGGCTCGCCTCCTTCAGGAACTCGTAAGTTTTGAAGGCCAATTCGGACAGAACTGCGTCCATCGGCGTCATCGTGACCGATCGAAAAACGGGATGGTCGGAATCGAAGAGAAAAAGAAAGGTCCGCGTGCCAGGATCTTCGATCTTCAACGTCCACGGCGCCTTGGCCGGAAGATCGGGATCATTCGCCCCGACCATGAACGCCTCGACGGTGAATTCAACCTTCAGCAAAGGATGCTTGTAGACACGCGACAGGTCATGCAGCTTTTGTCGAGTCGGCGCGGCGGCAGGCGCGGGAGCCGGATCGATCGGTGCCGGCGGTATATTGCCTGCGGCGGTGGTTCCAGAAACATCCCCCTCGTCTAGAAAGCCGTCCGGAACCGCAGGCGAAGCAGAGCCAGGCCCTGAGGCCGTCGGTGTCGCACCTACGACGCCTCGGTCCTCCTCCTCGACGAGCTCGTACCACTTCTCGTCCGTCTGATAGTCGGCATCGCCCTTATGGAAAAGATCGGCCATTTCAATGGCCCGCTCGTTGTTTTTGACCGCGAGGATACGGGACCAGCGCCCCGTCTTGCCTTGCGGACTACTGCGGCGAAAAGCCTGGAATAGGCGATACAGCGGCGCATTTTGCGGCTCGAACCCCAAAGCCTTTGCCTTTTGTGGTTGCAATGGACCGTCGCCTCTGACAAGGCTCACCATCTCCGCCCACGACGTGTCATCGCGCTCGAAACGGTCCTTCGTGTAACTTACACGGCAATGATCGAGGTGGATTTCGCCGATGAAACGTCCGCGGTTGCGCTGGTCATCGATTGGGTATTCACGCTCCGGCCTTTCGCCTCCACTCCAAATGAAGAGGTCCTTGTTTTGAACTTCGATGACGCGCCCATTGCGGATGATGTCAAGGCCAAAGTCTTCCTCGTGCATGTATCGCTGTAGGCCAACCCAGCCGTGCAGCCTACGCTTGATCTCTATCGTTTTGCATTCAGGCACACCAGTAGGGCACCCCTGAGTTCCCGAAAAGGACAGCATGCAGGTGAGGCAATAGTGTCGCGCGGGCAACTCGACATCAAATGTCTCCACGGCGTGCACGGGGTTGCCATCTCCGCCGAGGACGGACCGATCGGGGTCCCAGTGACAGGGGCGTTTGGCCTGAATATTCTGAGTGTTGATTTGAAGCGAGAACGCTGAATCCTTTGACAGCAACAAGGGGGCGTAAACACGGGCCAGCTGCCTACGAATTTTGTTGTGATTGGCGCTCTTGGAGAAATAGACTCTTTGGTCCGCCTTGAGGCGGAGAATCTTAATCTCAGTTCCGTGCGCGGATGGATCGTGCTTGGGTCTCGTTAAACGAGGGGTCTGATAGGTGCGGGTTCGGCGCAATTCATTGAGATCGATGCGCAGCCCCGTCCACTCCTTGTCGCCGGCACGGGTTGTGTAAACCTCTGTAACCATGCCCAAGCGCGCTGTGGCGATGTTGAAGCCCATACCGAACAAGCCAAGGTTGTCGAGCGGATTGTTGCCACTCCATCCGGCGCGAACGGCCCGCTCCAACTGCTCTAACGTCATCCCTGGCCCGTTGTCGCGAATGGTCACGCTGGCGTCTTCCTTGTCCTGCGTCGGAAGACTGATCACCACCGATGGCGAATCCACTTGCGCACCATCACGTCGCGCATTGATAAAAGCATCAACGCTATTGTCAATCAACTCGGCAAGGCATTTCCACTGATCGAGGTTAATTTCGCCAAGAATCTGTAGGACACGAGGATCGGGCGTCAGGTCAAAATCGGAGGTGGTCATGGCGGTCCTTTTCTCCTGCTCAAGCGGTACGTCGCGCGTTTTTGTCGGTCTTGGCGCATGCCGCCAAACTGGCCGCCACGGAGCTTGCCACCACCTCGGCCAACTTCACTGGTACGGCGTTACCCAACTGGCGCATCGTCTGACTCCACGCACCATGAAATTCGTATTCGTCTGGAAAGGTTTGCAGCCGCGCGGCTTCTCGGACTGTGAAATAGCGGACGGAACCGTCGTCCTTGACGAACATGTTCTCCCCACCGGGCACACCGTGATAGCCAGCCTTCAGCGTTTTGGCCGGTTCGTCGAGAAGACTTCCCGTGTGCCCCACGTACGTCCTAGCGCCTGGCGTGAACACGTGATTGGCGATCGCGTTGTCACGATGGATCTCGGGGTCCGGAAGATTGCGCAACGCGTCCCGCGTCGTGCGCCACCGATCGACCTCCAGGAGAGATGGGCTGGAGCGTAGGCGCTCCACCCGCTTTGCATGCCGACGAGGTTCGGCTCTTCGCTTCCCGCTGATTTCGTGCTCGTCCCAATAGGTCCTGTCGATCCATTTGGAGATGAGCAACGCGTCTTCAGAGTGCGTCTTGTTGGGAAAGGACCAGCGAGCACCTAGATCAGAACGAAATCCGACGAAGAAGACACGTTCGCGCTTTTGGGGCACGCCATAGTCGGCCGCGTTCAACACGTCGAACAGGACGTTGTACGTCGCCGCGCCCTTGTTCGCCGAATGATGTTGCTCCAAGCGAACCCGATGCTGCAGCCAGTTCTCACCCTTGCGTCGGGATAGTTCTGGGTGCTGCAGTTGAAGATGAATGTAGGAAAAGTAGGACGCGAAGCTTTCCCGGGTCAACCCTTTGACATTCTCGAAGATGAAAGCTTTCGGCATCAGCTCCCGAACGGCGCGGACGGCCTCCGGGAACATGTTTCGTTCATCGCGTTGTGCCTGATGCTTGCCGCCCATGGAGAATGGCTGGCACGGTGGGCCTCCAGAGACGACCGCGATATCGCGCGTCAATGGTCCGAAATCGAAACCGCGCGCATCGACCTCATGGACGGGCCAACCTTCGACCGCGTGCGCATGATGCCGCTGGTTCTCCCGGAAGGTTTCGCACGCGTCGTGATCCCACTCAACCACGGCCGCATGCTGAAAGCCTGCGTTCGCCATGCCGATTGCGAGCCCGCCTGCCCCCGCGAAAAGCTCAACGCTACGCATCGAGAAATTCCTTTATTTTGTTTTTAAGCTCCGCGACATCGCAAAGCTCGCATTCCCAAACCGTCAATACTTTCCATCCTGCATCCTGAAGCGCGCACTCGTTCTTTAAATCGCGCTGTCGGTTTGCCTCAAGCTTTGGTAACCAAAAATCGCCTCTAGATTTAGGCAGGCGTGCCAGCGCACAGTTTGGATGGCGATGCCAGAAACAGCCATGAACGAAGATCGCTTTGCGCCGCGGCCGAAAGACTAGATCCGGTCTGCCGGGGAGGTCTCGCGCATGAAGGCGGTACCGGTATCCCATAGCATGTACCAGCCGCCGAACCACCATTTCCGGCTTCGTATCCCGTGACCGCACTCGTCCCATAATTTCCGAACGACGAGCGGGACTGACGTTGTCCACGACTCATACGCTCTTAGACAACAACGGCCATTGATCGGCCACGTACTTCTCTGCCGCCTGGCGCATCACCCAAGCAAGGGATACCTTCTTGTCACGAGCGATTTGCTCCAGTTCGGCATGCAGTGACGAGGGCAAACTGACCGACATGCGCGTTTTCGCCTGCACCTCCGTCTTTTCAGACAGCTGCTGTCTCATGACGACCTCCCATAAGTTTGCACCATATTACACCAGCTTGGTGCATCAATACATCTAGGCGAGCCGTGCTTTGCCCGCCGCAGGATCGGAAAAAGCTGACTAGGTTCACCCGGTCACACGAGGACTACCATCGATGGCCGCTAGACGCGTTGGCCGCCTCCAACTGCGGACGATCGGGTTCCGTCAGTCCCAAGCAACGCGCTACGCGATATGTCCGGTCACTACACCACGTGCGGATTTTTGATGAGTCTGCTCCACCAAATATCGGTAGCTTTCATCCCACGCACCGGGCCAACCATCCGTGTGCGCCGACGCGTTTTAGGTGCGCGGCTATTGACAAGCCGCTTGCCGCAGAGCAACGACAACGCGACTCCCAATCCACGGCCAGATGGTGAATTAGGGGCCAATCCAGACAAAGGTCGCCGGTTGTGAGTCTCGATACAGCCCGAAGATTTCTTTTGTAAATCCGGATCCGGGTGCCGGGCCGGAACGGAAAAATTCCTGCTATCGCTTGGCTGGAGCGAGTTTGAGGAATTTTGTCGGTATCGATACCACCAGAAATACCACCACGCGTGAGCCCCTGAGCCACCGGTCGCCGGCCATTCTTTTGCACAAGTGTCGTGACGGGACTTCGTCTCGCGCATGTTGGGCTGTGTTCACCCCCCACCCCGTCATTCGACTCCTAATCGAGCGATGTTCGTGTAAAGGTAGTCAGTACGTGACGCCATCGCGAGTGCCGGATAGACAATTACCGAGCTCATTGATTAATGTACGTCGGATGTTGATGCAGCCAACTTAACAGTCGAAATCTCCATTGAGCGCGCCAGGATCGCCGTTTTCTTGCTTAGGGGAGTCGTCGTTCAGCCCAAGATATCGCACGATTACCTTTCCCTCCCGCAAAATACGCAGCGCAGCGCGCTGAGAGGGTAACCATCGCTTTTCCCCAGCAAATCCGCCCAAGAATACTGCTCGTTTTACCCCGGACCATACTATGGCTCTTGCGCAGTCGCTACAGGGGAAGCGGGTGCAATAGATTGTTGCCTGCGAAAGATCTTTGCGATGCGATAACGCCTTGAACAAAGCGGCGCGCTCAGCATGTTCGATCAAATGATAGCGATCAGCTTCAGAGACTTCACGCCCCGCCGACCTATAGCTTTCACGGATGTGAGGTGGTAAAACATTGGCCGATCGAGCTATCTCCCCCTGTTTGTCTGCTATGACCGCACCCACTGCGGACTGCGGAACAACCTTGGCCTTCGGATCGTCAGTCGATGCCCTCTCGGCTAGTGCGAGCGAGAGGTAATATCGATCCGCTTCTGTCAGATTCGAAAAGGTAACGATGTTAATCTCTCCACAAGAGGATTGAAGTGCTACTTACAAAACAAGAAATAGCTAATAAGCGCATTGTCAAAAACGCTCGGACTGCAGGCCAACGACTGACTACATACGATGCGACCGTTGGTGACATCATTGACCGGGGCAAGGTCCTAGACGAGCGCACCTTCAAGCTTGTACCACGGGGTATCGTCTGGGTGGTTTCGCGCGAGGAGTTCCACTTGCCGCTAGATGTTACCGGACTTGCAACTCTCAAGACTACCTGGACGCATGGGGGAGTTCTAGCACTCAACGTCGGCGTTATAGATCCGGGGTGGCACGGTCCCGTTGCTACCGCGCTCGTAAATTTGGGGGTCGAGGATTTCCACATCGAAAAAGGCCAGCAGTTTTTTCGCGTCCTGTTCCACGAACATGAAGGCAGCAACGGCGACATGCAGGTGGTCGACCGTGAAACATATGTCGAGCAGATTGCCCAAAAGTCGAAGAAATTCTCGAAGACGTTCCTGAACATGGATTCTCTCATAAGCGAGGTATCCAATCAGGTTCTCAGTTTCCCTCGGTGGGCATTGAACATCGCGGCGTGGGCGTTGGTGATAACAGTCGTGGGCGTAATTATTGGCATGGCAGCGATCTTCGTACCCGTCAGCATTGACGTGTGGAAATCATCGCGAAGCAGCGATAGCCGTATTTCCGCGCTTGAGGATCAGGTCAGAGCGCTCAACGAAAAATCTGCGAAAACGGGAGACAAACACCCGACGACGCCCATGTAAAGATGTCGAGCCGTGGGTACACCTCAGTTCACAGTCTGCGCTCGTACGGCACGACAGTTTAAGGGTGCTTACGTCGCCGGCTCGGCTGACCACTAGGTGTAGACAGGCGCGGCATCTCACAACCGCTTTCGCTCGAAAGACAGCGTAGTAAGCGTGCGCGGTGATTGCGTTCGTGCGGAGCTATCTCAAGCGTATGGATGGCTCGCTCGGGACGCTCGGCCACATTGGCTGTGCTTAGAGCGTGTTAGGCACTTCTTGCCAGACCTGATATCCTGGCTGGATGGCAAAACGCAAACCCTATCCGACGGATGTGTCGGACGAGGAATGGAGCTTCGCGGCTCCATATCTGACTTTGATGAACA